>NZ_RPSG01000012.1:0-73207 GCF_003946835.1 Bacillus sp. 2B09 | reverse complement strand
TTTGGGACCAAGGGGTCGCAGGTTCGAATCCTGTCTTCCCGACCATCTTTTATGGGGCCTTAGCTCAGCTGGGAGAGCGCCTGCCTTGCACGCAGGAGGTCAGCGGTTCGATCCCGCTAGGCTCCACTTTTTAAAAGATTATTTTATATCATGGCGGTGTAGCTCAGCTGGCTAGAGCGTACGGTTCATACCCGTGAGGTCGGGGGTTCGATCCCCTCCGCCGCTATAAAGGACCTTTAGCTCAGTTGGTTAGAGCAGACGGCTCATAACCGTCCGGTCGTAGGTTCGAGTCCTACAAGGTCCACCATCTATACGGAGGAATACCCAAGTCCGGCTGAAGGGATCGGTCTTGAAAACCGACAGGGGTGTCAAAGCCCGCGGGGGTTCGAATCCCTCTTCCTCCGCCATATTTTTAAAAAATGATATCATCGCGGGGTGGAGCAGTTCGGTAGCTCGTCGGGCTCATAACCCGAAGGTCGCAGGTTCAAATCCTGCCCCCGCAACCAAATTTTTTCTCTATTGGTCCGGTAGTTCAGTTGGTTAGAATGCCTGCCTGTCACGCAGGAGGTCGCGGGTTCGAGTCCCGTCCGGACCGCCATTTTCAAATGAATACTTGGCTCGGTAGCTCAGTTGGTAGAGCAACGGACTGAAAATCCGTGTGTCGGCGGTTCGATTCCGTCCCGAGCCACTTTTACAAATAAATATCAGTATGGCGGTTGTGGCGAAGTGGTTAACGCACCAGATTGTGGCTCTGGCACTCGTGGGTTCGATTCCCATCAATCGCCCCATACATATTTTTGCGGGTGTAGTTTAGTGGTAAAACCTCAGCCTTCCAAGCTGATGTCGTGGGTTCGATTCCCATCATCCGCTCCATTTGCATATCGTTCATGGGCCTGTAGCTCAGCTGGTTAGAGCGCACGCCTGATAAGCGTGAGGTCGGTGGTTCGAGTCCACTCAGGCCCACCATGACTTTCCGCAGTAGCTCAGTGGTAGAGCTATCGGCTGTTAACCGATCGGTCGTAGGTTCGAATCCTACCTGCGGAGCCAAATGGAGAAGTACTCAAGTGGCTGAAGAGGCGCCCCTGCTAAGGGTGTAGGTCGCGCAAGCGGCGCGAGGGTTCAAATCCCTCCTTCTCCGCCATTTTTCTGGCCCGTTGGTCAAGCGGTTAAGACACCGCCCTTTCACGGCGGTAACACGGGTTCGAATCCCGTACGGGTCATTTTTTAAAGAGGTCTAATAAAGATCTCTTTTTTATTTTCTGCAAAATGAAAGACCGCTATGATGGCGGTCTTTTTTTACATATTCATGGAATAGATCGTATAAGACAAGTATGTCGCAAAGAATCCCCATAAAACATAAGGAATCAATAAAATTGGGACAACATTGCTTAGTTTACGTGAGACGATGACAAGCGCAAGTGCTGTTAGTGCTACAAGCAGGCAGTCGATCGTAGCTGCAAATAAATCTTTTTGTGTAAATTGAAAAAAGCTAAAGGCTTGATTGAATACATAATTTAAAAGAAACAGAATCCAAAATGGTAATGTGATTTTTTGAAAACCATACTTTGCATAAATGATGGCGGCAGATAACGAAATGAGGGCGAATAAGACAGCCCAGACCGCACCGATGACACCACCACTAGGTGTCCATTCAGGTTTATTTAGTGCGTCATACCATTCTCTGTCGATAGGGAACAGGAACCCTGCAATAGAAAATAATGCGTATGTAATAAAGAAGACGATAACCGCCCAAATGATACTTTTTTTAGCCATCCAGAAATCTCCTCCCAATCAATTCACTCTTCAACTTATTTCCCAATTATTACATGATATAAACATCAAGCCCCCAATATGTGGGGACTAATGATTTTTTTTAGTATAAGGTTCTTCTTCGTACGGCTTCAAGTCACCAAACACCGTCATGACACCTTCTTCATCTAATGCTTCTTCATAAGCTTCGTGTGCTTTATTTGGATAGACCTTGCTTGCTTTACCTTCAATATCAGCAGCTGCAAATCCTTCGTAGTCTTCCACATAATCTTCATCTTCTGATTGTGTATACACATCATCGTAAGTCAATGGAGGAAATTCCATATCGGATGGGGTATCAGAGTTCCCATAGCGTTCTACGTCTTGGTAGGCATCTTCTCCATCATATGAAGCACTTTCTTCATTTTCAAATTGCCCTGAGGGCGGACTTAATAAGTCCTCTTCAATGGGACGGTTTTGTGAAACGATCTGTTCTTTTGAATGCTCTGTGCATGTGACGGCGGTGGGAAGGGCTTCTAAGCGTTCTTTAGAAATAGGGGCTTTACACACTTTACACAAACCATAAGAGCCGTCTGCCATTGCTTGGAGTGCTTCATTGATATCGGACAGATGCTCATGTTCCAAACTGTTTAAGGCAATGTCTTTTCCGCGTTCGAATAGTTCTGTCCCTTGGTCGCCAGGGTGGTTATCATAGGCTGACAGTTCGCCCACTGAATCATAAGGAAATGATACTTTCTGTTCATCGTCATGGCTTTTGGCTTCAATTTCTTGTTTTTCATCGAGAAGTCGCTGCTTCAACAGATGTAATTCGTTTTTAGACAACAAAGCGATCACCCTTTCATATCAAACATATTGTTAGTATGAGCAAATTTTTATGTAAGACTTGTGCCAATTTGAAGCAATTCTTCAATAAAAAACGCCTGCGGCTGCAGGCGTTTCGTGTTATGCGAGATAGTATTGTAAGATCAATGCGATCGTTAACAGGAAACCAAAAAACGTATTGGTTTGTGCTGTCGACTTCATGGCATTCATTAATTCAATTGGTTTTTCTTTTTGCTTAAATTCTTTAATGGCTGTATAAGCTTTTGGCACACTGAGTAAGACAAGAAGACTCCAAAGACCCACGATATCCATAAAGATATAAACAAAAATGAGTACATATGAGATCACAAACATGGAAAGTAGGATGTTGACGGCCGCTTTACGTCCAGCTAGGATAGCAAGTGTTTTTCGTCCATTCTCTTTATCACCGTCTAAATCACGGATATTGTTAGACAGTAAGATGGCACCAACTAAAATAGAGATGGGTATTGAAATGAGCACAGCTTTTGATGTCAATGTTCCTGTTTGGATATAGAAACTAATTAAAATGATGCCTAGTCCCATAAAAGCACCTGATACAAGTTCTCCAAATGGTGTATAAGCAATTGGTACAGGGCCACCGGTATAAAAATAACCTGCTGCCATACAAATTAGTCCTATGAGTGCAATCCACCAGCTAGACATCATGCAAATATAGATCCCAAGTAATAAAGAAAGCGCGAATAAGGCATAAGCGAGGCCTAAAACTGTTTTTGGTTTTACACCGTTTCTCACGATCGCTCCGCCGATACCGACAGATTTCTCATTGTCCAATCCACGAACATAATCAAAGTACTCATTAAACATGTTCGTTGCAATTTGGATAAACATCGATGCAAATAGCATAGCTAAAAATAGCCCAACATGTATTTGACCACTCGGAAGTGCTAGGACAGTTCCTAAAGTAACGGGAATAAATGCCGCTGTTAATGTATGCGGTCGTAGTAAATTCCACCAAATCCGCCAGTTTTTATCAGGCTTAATTGGTGAAAGCTGATCTGATATCGATTGATGCTGCATAAAATATACTCCTTTAAATAAAAAAATACGTACACGTCCAAATTCCAGTTTAGCAAAGTTCAAAAAGGTGTCAATATATTGATGCGATGAAACAAGAAAAAGATGTTTGCTAATCGTTCCCATCTAGAGAGAAAGCTTGATCTTCGAACAGGTCTTACCATTTTTTAAGGGATGTTCTCATTTCAATAAGCGGGAGCGAAAAAATCTTGAAAGCGTGATATAATAAGGATTCGAGGTTTTAAAAGCTGTTTTCTTTACTAAGTTCATCTGTTAAGGTTTATAATAGAAAAGCAGGTCATTCGACATACTCGAATGTTCATGTATTTTTTTACATGATGGTTTTATTTTTATATGTTATTTCATGGATTTTGGAGGAATGTATCATGGTGACAACAGTGCAAAGTACTTTCCGGCAGGAAGCGCTTGCGACATTAGAAGAAGCGAATAACGTCAACCATGCTGTTTTGATAAGCTACTCCAGAAGAGTTGACGATCTGGATCCTCTTGCCTTTTTCCAAAGCGGCGAAGCGGATTTTTTAGGCGAGCGGTTTTTTTGGTCTGATCCAGAAAGCCAAATGATATTTTCTGGACTTGGCAGAGCGGCCGTGATTAAATCATCAGAGCAAGGCAAAGAACGATTCAATATCGTCCATCAAGAATGGGAGCAGCTGAAACAGCATATGTTCCATTTTCATGATGAGAAGGAGTTAAAGCAAGCGGCAGTTGGTCCGCTTTTATTTGGAGGATTTTCATTTGATCCATACGAAGAAAAGGCGCGTCACTGGGAAGCATTTGGCGAGGCTCATTTTTTTGTGCCATCGATGATGCTGACTGTTTCAAAAGAAGGCACGTTTCTAACGATCAATGAATGGAACGAGGTGGACGGGAATGTTCATCAGCTCATTCAAGAGTTAGAACAGAAAGCTTCTAATTTTGATGCATTGCCTGTCAGAAATCATGGACAAGCTGAGCTTGTTCATATGGAAGAGTTAGATGTCCAGGAATGGATGAAAGCAATCCATGAAGCGACAGAACACATTCGTGTGAACGAATATGAAAAGGTTGTTTTAGCAAGAGAAGTCTTGCTTCACTATAAAAATCAAATAGAACTCGTTCCACTATTAGCAGAATTACTAAAACATCAAACAACGAGTTATGTATTTGCTATAGAGCAGGGAAGACAAGCGTTTGTCGGGGCGACGCCTGAACGTTTAGTAAAAAAAAGCGGTGGTGAAGTGTTTTCATCGTGTTTGGCAGGTTCCATTGTACGTGGTCAAGATGAAGTAGAAGATCAGGCACTAGGTGAGGAACTGCTTCATGATGAGAAAAATTTGATTGAACATCAAATTGTCGTGAATATGATTGAACAGGCATTTGAAGCAAACTGCCATCATGTGCATAAGCCAAATCAACCAAGTCTTTATAAAACGAAAAACATTCAGCATTTATTTACACCCATTGTGGGAGAAATTAAAAGCAGCTGTTCACTCTTTTCATTAATTGAACAGCTTCATCCAACACCAGCGCTTGGAGGATATCCTAAGGAAAAAGCGGTAGAGGTGATTCGTGAAATCGAACCGTTGAAACGCGGTTGGTATGCGGCGCCAGTGGGATGGATTGATTCTAAGGACAATGGAGAATTTGCTGTCGCCATTCGATCAGGTCTTATTGAGGAAGACCAAGTTCGTTTGTTTGCTGGATGTGGAATTGTAGAGGATTCCCTTGCAAAACAAGAGTATGAAGAAACGCAAGTGAAATTAAGACCAATGCTGTCTGCTCTTGGAGGTCGTCCTATTGAATAATCAAATCATGACAAGATATATTGGCAGATTAATGGATGAATTTGTGCAAAGTGGTGTGAATGAGGCAGTTGTTTGTCCTGGCTCCCGTTCAACACCGCTTGCGATGCTCGCTCTTGCTCATCAAGAAATCAATGTCCATGTGTTAGTGGATGAACGGTCTGCTGCTTTTTATGCACTGGGTCTTGCGAAAGCGAGTCAAACCCCAGTGCTGCTCATTTGTACATCAGGTACGGCAGCTGCTAACTTTTACCCAGCTGTTGTCGAGGCACATTATTCTCGGGTACCATTGATTGTTTTAACTGCTGATCGGCCGCACGAATTGAGGGAGGTTGGGGCACCTCAAGCGATTGATCAGCAATTCTTATTCGGTAAGTTTGTTAAATGGTTCACAGACTTAGCTTTGCCAGAAGAAAGCCAAACGATGCTGCGGTATGTCCAAACTGCTGCTGCTAGGGCAAGTCATGTGTCTATGCAGGAGCCAAAGGGACCAGTTCAAGTGAATGTGCCGCTGAGAGAACCATTGCTACCTGACTTGTCTATTGATCCTTTTGATAGAGAAGAAGGAGTTGCGAACAAAGTTTTAGCAGCAGGTCAAGCTCGTCCGGATGATCGGGTTATGTCAGAATTAGTGTCTATCATGAACAAAGCGGCAAAAGGAATCATTGTTGCTGGTGAACTTCACTCGCCGGAAGAGCAGGCGTCAGTGTTACGTCTTGCAAAAGCTTTGCATCTGCCAATTTTAGCTGACCCGCTTTCTCTTTTGCGAAATGGACATGAAAGTGAAGAATACATCATAGATGCATACGATTCTTTGTTAAAAGATGAGGCATTGCAGCAGCATCTCTTGCCTGAAATGGTCATTCGTTTTGGACCGATGCCTGTGTCTAAGCCTTTATTTAAGTGGCTAGAAAAGCATGCGGAAGTGAAGCAGATTGTCGTCGATGCTGCGGGTGGTTATCGAGATCCTGGTTTAAGCGCATCATACATGATTGAAAGTCATGCAGCCTCTTTTGTAGAAGAAGTCTTGATGAGAGCGGAAAAGCGTCAGGATACATCTTATTTACGACGTTGGCAGAGTGTCAATTCTTCATTTAGAATGCATGCAAATCAATACAATGATGAGGACCTGACATTTGAGGGAAATGTGTATCGTCAGCTGCAGCACCTTTTGCCAAAAGAGAGTGTGCTCTTTATCGGAAATAGTATGCCTATTCGAGATGTCGATACCTTTTTTGAAACGCAGTCAAAACCGTTTCGGATGATGGCGAATCGCGGAGCAAATGGCATTGATGGTGTTGTGTCCACAGCTCTTGGAACATATGCAGCCTTGAAACAACCCATCACTTTAGTCATCGGCGATTTATCTTTTTACCATGATATGAACGGTCTTCTTGCAGCTAAGCTAATGGGCATTCCGCTCACGGTTGTGTTGTTAAACAATGATGGTGGAGGAATCTTTTCTTTCCTTCCGCAGGCATCCGATGAACCGTATTATGAAAAGCTCTTTGGTACGCCGACTGGGTTGAATTTTGAGTATGCATCAAAGCTATATGGGGGAACCTATTCGAAGCCGACAACGAAAGAAGAGTTAAAAGATGTGTACTTGGCGCATATCCAAGAACCAGGGCTTCATTTAATTGAAATTGAAACTGACCGGCATTCTCGCGTTGGCAAACATCGCCAAATGATGGACGAGATATTGAGGGAAGTGAAAAAAGAATGCCTTCACTCATAATACGAATGCACGATGGTGTGGCGTATGAGGTGATAGACCATAACCCATCTGCTGAAAATGCCACGTTATGTTTACATGGCTTTACAGGGAGTGCAGCTTCTTGGGCTTTTTTGAATACTTATACACAAAAACATACGAGATTGATTCAGGTCAGCTTGCTTGGACATGGCCGCACAGACTCACCAAAGAGTATAAGAAGATATGCAATGTCCCAGCAGCTGGCAGATCTTGCTGAGATTTTAGATCAATTAAAGCTTCACAAAGTGAACATTCTCGGATATTCTATGGGAGGGCGTATTGCTTTATCATTTGCCTCCCGTTATCCAGAACGTGTAAACAAGCTGATTCTTGAGAGTACATCTCCAGGGCTGAACTCTTTTAAAGAGCGGATGGCGAGGCTGAATCATGATCATCAGCTAGCTCAAAAGATCAGACATGAAGGGTTAGCGCAGTTTGTGGATTTTTGGGAGAACATTCCGCTGTTTGCTTCGCAGAAATCCTTGCCAGCGGACAGGCTAACGCAACTGAGAGAGGGAAGGCTAAAAGCCGATCCTAACGGGCTGGCTCGCAGCTTAGAAGGTATAGGAACCGGTTCACAGCCGTCTATGTGGCAAGCATTAAAGCAGATAAAACAGCCTGTTTTACTCATTTGCGGAACACTTGATAAAAAGTTTTGTCACATCGCCAAACGTATGCAGCAGGCACTTGAATACAGTCATTTCACAGTAGCAGAGCATGCCGGGCATACAGTTCATGTGGAACAACCACATTTTTTTGGTAAAATAGTAAGTGAGTTTATTTTATCGCAAGATTAGAGGAGGAAATATTGATGGCTATTGAATGGCAAACTGAGCGTCAGTATGACGAAATTTTATATGAAACATATAATGGGATTGCAAAAATCACCATTAACCGTCCGCACGTACATAATGCCTTTACACCAAAGACCGTAAGTGAATTAATTGATGCATTCTCACGTGCTCGTGACAATTCAGAAGTTGGTGTCATTGTCCTTGCAGGTGCTGGAGGTAAAGCATTCTGTTCTGGTGGAGACCAAAAAGTACGCGGTCATGGCGGCTATGTAGGAGACGATCAAATTCCACGTCTAAACGTCCTAGACTTACAGCGTTTAATTCGTGTCATTCCAAAACCAGTTATTGCGATGGTTGCGGGCTATGCGATTGGCGGCGGACATGTGCTTCATGTCGTGTGTGACCTCACGATTGCAGCAGACAATGCGATTTTTGGACAAACTGGACCAAAAGTGGGCAGCTTTGATGCTGGTTATGGATCTGGCTATCTAGCACGTATTGTGGGCCATAAGAAAGCAAGAGAAATCTGGTACTTATGCCGTCAATACAATGCACAAGAAGCGCTTGATATGGGACTGGTCAACACAGTTGTACCATTAGAGCAGCTGGAAGAAGAAACAGTGAAGTGGTGTGAGGACATGCTAGAAAAGAGCCCGACTGCTTTACGATTCTTGAAAGCTGCATTTAATGCGGACACAGATGGATTAGCTGGTATTCAGCAATTTGCAGGAGATGCGACCCTTCTTTATTACACAACAGATGAAGCAAAAGAAGGACGCGATTCCTTTAAGGAAAAACGGAAGCCAGACTTCGGTCAGTTCCCTCGTTTCCCTTGATTCAATGATATGGATGAAAACAGCTTAGTGCATCAGACTGAGCTGTTTTCTTTTATGAAAAGGAGGTGTCATGATGAAGCAACCCAATTGGCTGCTGCACCGTGCGTATTTAACGCCAGACCGGGTCGCACTCATTTATCAAGACAAAGAGTGGACATTTCGTGATTTAGCGAATGATGTAGACCAACTTGCGAATCGACTGACACGTGTCTCTTTTAAAAAAGGGGATACGGTTGCGATTTTAATGAACAACCATCCTCATATGGTCATGCTTGTTCACGCTTGTTTTTTATTAGGCTTCAAGATTGTGTTATTGAACAATAAGTTAACAAAAGCAGAGAGACGTTTTCAGCTGGAAGATGCGAAAGTCATGGCTTTATTAACAGAGCCTGCATATGCAAATGAGCATCATGGTGATTTACCTGTTTATACAATAGAGACTTTACCTGATGCAGATCATGATATGGAAAAGAAGGTCGTACATGATATTGATTTAAATGAGACGGCGACGATTATGTATACATCTGGAACGACAGGACGCCCTAAAGGGGTGGAGCAAACGTTTGGTAATCATTTTCATAGTGCTGTTTCCTCGGCATTGAATTTAGGGATCAGGGAGGACGACCGCTGGCTCATTGCCTTGCCTCTTTTTCATATAAGCGGTTTATCCGCTATATTTAAATCTGTCATATACGGTATGACTGTCGTGCTTCATCAAAAGTTTGATGTCGATGAAGTCAAGAATGCTATTGAACAGCATCGAGTGACGATGTTGTCAGTTGTTCAAACCATGCTGTCCCGTTTATTAAGTGGACTTGAAGAATGTCCGTCTTCTTTGCGCTGCCTGCTGTTAGGCGGAGGCCCTGCGCCTTATGCGATGCTTCAAGAGAGTAAGGAGAAAGGATTTCCTGTGTTTCAATCGTACGGTATGACGGAGACCTGCTCGCAAATTGTGACACTTGCGCCAGAATTTAGTGTGGAAAAGCTTGGATCAGCGGGAAAGCCCCTTTTTGGGTGTGAATTAAAGATTCAAGATGAGGACCGTCCGTGTCGTCCTTTTGAGCATGGTGAAATCATGGTAAAAGGTGCAAATGTCATGAAAGGCTACCTTTATCGTCAAGAGGCAACAGCTGCTGCATTTGAGCAGGGTTGGCTGAAAACGGGTGATATTGGCTATGTAGATGAGGACGGATTCTTATTTGTGCTTGATCGGCGGTCAGACTTAATTATTTCTGGCGGAGAAAATATTTATCCAGCAGAAATTGAAGCAGTTCTTTTAACACATCCAAATGTAAAGGAAGCCGGAGTGACGGGTATATATGATAAAAAATGGGGAGAGGTACCTGCTGCCTTCCTTGTGACAGATGAGCAGATTCCGGAGAATGAGCTCTATGCTTTATGTCAGTCGCAATTAGCCAAGTATAAATGGCCCGCCGCTTTTCACTTTGTGGATGAGCTGCCAAGGAATGCGTCGAATAAATTGCAGAGGCACAGACTCAAATCAAAGGGGTTTTTAGATGATTCAAATTGAACGTGTAATCTTATATCATGTCACGATGAAACTCAAACAGCCATTTACAACGAGCCTTGGGACCATTTCAGAGCGTGAGTTTATTATTGTCGAGGTCAAAGATCAAACAGGATTAACTGGATGGGGAGAGGTATCTGCCTTCTCTTCTCCGTGGTATACAGAAGAAACCATCGAGACCTGCTATCACATGCTCAGGGCTTTCTTTATCCCGAACGTGCTGACCCGATCTTTTACACATCCTTCGGACATACCAGACAGCTTGTACCATTTTAAAGGCAATAGAATGGCCAAAGCGGGAATTGAGGCAGCTGTGTGGGATATTTATGCGAAGCGAGAAAATAAGTCCTTACGTGACGTCTTAGGCGGTACTAGAGATAGAATTCCATCTGGTGTCGTTGCGGGGTTAGGACCAATAGATGATATGATTCAGCAAATCGAGCAATTTGTTGATCAAGGCTATCAGCGTGTGAAAGTGAAGATTAAGCCGGGACAAGATATTGGACTTCTACAAAAGATAAGGGAGTCTTTCCCTCACCTTCCGTTAATGGCGGATGCAAACTCTGCTTATGAATTAAAAGATATTAGCAAACTGAAGCAGCTCGACGATATTCGTTTATTAATGATTGAACAGCCTTTAGCCGCAGATGACATTGTCGATCATCGGCATTTGCAAAAGCATTTAAAAACACCAATCTGTTTGGATGAAAGTATTTGTTCTTTAGATGATGCGAGAAAAGCTGTAGAACTTGGAAGCTGTCAAATTATTAATGTGAAGCCTTCACGAGTTGGAGGGCTGACTGAAGCTCTTAAGATTCATGCGTTCTGCAAGGAGCAGCAGATTCCGTTATGGTGCGGTGGAATGATTGAAACAGGCATTTCTCGCGCGCAAAACGTGGCACTTGCATCACTTCCGCAATTTACGATTCCTGGGGATATTTCAGCATCGTCGAAATATTGGGAACAGGATATCATTTTTCCTGAAATTAAAGTTGAAAATGGATTTATTGAAGTACCGCGTTCTCCAGGTATGGGTGTAGAAGTTGATTATCAAGCGCTTCGTTCTTTCTCAGATAAAATTGATGTGTTTACAAAACATGATTTTGTGAAATGAAAACGAATGAATCGCCATTTGCACCATCAATAGAACCACTGTATAGTTGAGGAAAGTTTTTCCTTCCTGTCTGAACAAAAAGAAAGAGCGGTCATCCGCTCTTTCTTACTCTTCTACAAGCCCGCTGTCGTAAGCAAGCTGGCCAATATACTGATGCATGTCATTGGGCATGTCGGAAACATGTCCGTATTCATATTCCCAAAGATTTAAAAAGGAGTGAGCTGCTTGATAAAATGCAGCCTCGTCCGCGTCCTGAATTTCTTCAAGAAACGTTTGAGTAAGCCGATCGTTTTTCAAAGCGAAGCGCCTCCTTTAATGAGACTTAAAGGTCTTGAGGTTTAAACGTTTTACAGTCAGTTTCTTCACTTTTCTCAGCCGTATTTCCTGTATGGCTGACGACATAAATTGCATCTGCACCACAACGATTTCCAGCATTCCAGTAGGAACAGTTGTTTACTTCACAAAGGATTTTTTGACTCATACAGATGACCTCCTTTTGAGTATGTCTTTCATCTATAATGTAACCGAAGTAAGGGGCGTTCATTCATGTTAATCTTCCTGACGAATATAACGCTTATCTTTCATAAACAATTTCCAGAAGAAGTAGAACCCAGGGAATAGGATGATAAACCCTACAATATACGTAATAAATAATGCCCTAAATGTGACGGGATCTGTAAACCCAGACATGATGGTAATATCAGGATAGGCCATATAGGGCAAATGCGCATGTCCATACACATAGCTTGCTAAGAAATATTGAATTGTAATGGCGATAACCGCTAAACGTGGTCTCCCTTTCCGATGTTTAAAGCGGCTGTTTGGTAAAAATAGAGCCAAACCTGCAAGCAAAAACATGAGTAGAGAAACAAGCAGGATCGGGATGTTCTGCATCATTTTTGTGAACAGCCAATTGGCCTCACTTCTCAGTGTGAGCATGATAAAGAAAGCCATCATGAGAGAAAGTGGACCTGTAATCAGTGCTCCTTTTCTATAAATGTTATAAGCCTCATCTTCGTTTGCAACATTAGAAAAATCAGCTAAAAGCAAAGATGAGAGGAAAAGGGTACTGAAAATCGCAAAACCTACGAAAGAATAGACATTTGCGCTTGTAAAGACCAATCCTAAATCTAATGAGTAGACATTATTCTCCTGAAAGATGAATCCACCATGTGTAATGGGGAGAACCATGATGAGGATGGACGGAATAATAAAGCCGCTAATTCCTGAAATATATGTCACGGCTTTTCTATATTTTTTAGGCAGTGAATGAGAGAAGACGAGAAATCCGCTTCGCAGTGCAAGAAGCAACAAAATAATGCTGCCAGGTATTAATAGAACAGTGCCTAGCACAAATGTTGCACCTGGAAACAGGCTAAACAAGGCAACGACGATGGCCACAATGAAGACGTTTGTTACTTCCCAAGTTGGAGAAAGATACTTATTTGCGATATTTGCGGCCTTTGTCTGCTCTTTGTTCATGTAAATCATTGACCAAAATCCTGCACCGAAATCCATTGATGCCATCACTGCATAGATAAACACGAATCCCCATAAGATGGTGATTGCAATGAGTGCATCAGTTGTTACATCCATTTGCATCAAGATCGCTCCCTTTTTAAGATTCTGTTAACCGTAAGTCTTCTTCAATTGAATGTTTTCTAAAGTAGTACGTCAGTACAATCACAGTTGCGATGCCTAAAATGAGATAGACAATGGCAAAAAGGATGAAAAGTGTACCGATAGACCCTGATGATGTGACGACTTCAGAGGTTTTGAGCATTCGATAAATCACCCATGGCTGACGGCCTGTACAGGCAAAGATCCATCCAAATTCAATCGCCAAAAGACTAAGAGGTCCGCCAAATAAATAAAGGACAAGCAGCCATTTTGGATAATGATCGCGTTTTAAAATTTTGCGGTAAAACAGTGCTAACACAGCAAAGAAAATGAGCAATGAGCCGATAATGACCATTCCGTTAAATAATGTGTGAATAAATAAAGGCGGCCACTCGTCCCTAGGAAAATCATTTAACCCTTTAACCACAGTATCAAAGCTATTTCCTGCAAGAAAACTAAGTGCCCAAGGGATTTCGATAGCTCCTTTGATTTCTTGCGTATTGGCATCAGTAAAACCGCCAATGGCTAGAGGCGCATGTGATTGCGTTTCAAATAAACCTTCAGCACCCGCTAATTTTTCAGGCTGATATTCATACAGAAGCTGAGCTGATTCGTGACCGTTTAAGGCTGTGAGAAAAGAGAAAAGTCCGCCTACAATCAGTCCAAGAAAAAGGGCTTTTCGATGAAAGGTATAGAGCTTTTCGTTTTTTCTTGTTTTCAACATTTTAAATGCAGCGACAGAAGCAATGACAAAAGCGCCTGTTGTAAAAGCAGACAGTACTACGTGAGTAGCAGTTACAACAAAACTAGGATTGAAAAATGCCTTCCAAGGTTCGATATTCGTTATTTCTCCATTGACCATTTGAAAGCCAGCGGGTGTTCCTTCAAAAGCATGTACGTTTGTAATGAGAATCGCTGAAGCTGCTGCACCAATGACAACGAAAATAACGGTAATGATGCGCATGGCTGGTGATAAACGATCTGCTGCGTACACATAAATAGACATAAATAATGCTTCAATAAAGAAAGCATAAATTTCTATTTGAAATGGCAGTGACATGACTTTTCCGATGACCTCCATAAAACCAGGCCATAGAAGGGCAAGCTGCGTACCAGCAATGGTACCGGTTGGAATGGCAACACCTAACAGAACAGCCTGCGCTTTTGTCCATCGTTTGGCCATGATGGCATAATGCGGGTCCTTCGTTTTTTGAAAGATGAGTTCAGCTAACAAAATCATTAGCGGGATGCCTACGCCAAGCGAGGCATAAATAATATGGAAGCCCATTGTTGTGCCGAACAGACTTCTAGCTAAAACGAGATCAGTCAATTTTTTCTCCGCCTTTCTTATCGCATCTCTTTTGATGGTGTTTATTATTCTCCACCATTTTTAGATTATTCTTCCTGACTAAGAAAGCTTGTTTTTTGACAAGTTGTAAAAGAGGGAGTAGAATATAATTATAAAACGTAATCGTTACGTTTTAATGATGAAGGGAGTTTTGACATTGAAAAGAGATATTCATCCAACCTCACATGAAGTTGTATTTATGGACGTAAACAGCGGTTACCGCTTCTTAAGTAGATCAACAAAGACATCACATGAGACCGTAGAGTGGGAAGATGGGAAGACTTATCCTGTCATTAAAGTAGAGACAAGCTCTGATACGCATCCATTTTATACAGGACGCCAGAAATTCGGAGAAAAAGGCGGCAGAGCGGAGCAGTTTAAGAAAAAATACCAAATGTAGACAAAGAAACACACCTGATCATGGTGTGTTTTTTTGTGCATTAAAAAACCCCGGCTGATCGCACGGGGTTCAAGAATTCATTCAACATTTAAAGCTGTTTTTAATGTGTTTAAATTTTGTTTCATTAAGCTGACATAGCTTTCGCCATTTTTAGCATCATCTTCTGTAATGGATTCTAGATTTTTCAGTGTAAGGCTCTTTGCCCCAATTTCACTGCGAATCGTATCTGATACTTTACTGCTGACGTTATTTTCAAAAATGACATACTTGATGTGATGCTTTTCTGCCTGTTGTACGATATTTTCAAGCTGTTTTTGGGAAGGCTCTTCAGAAGCAGAGAGTCCTAGTACACTGATTTGCTCAATGCCATAGCGTTTTTCCCAGTAGCCGTATGCTGCGTGAGAAACAAGAATTTCTTTATGTTTTGCTTTAGATAACGTTGTTTTGAATTCCTGATCTAACGATTGTAATTCTTTTTTTAGTGATTCATAGTTTTTTGTGTATTCGTCTTTATGATCTGGATCTAGTGAAACGAGTGTGTCTTTAATATTTTTTGCCATTTGCTGTGCATAAACAGGGTCTAGCCATGCATGGGGATCTTTATCTCCGTGGTCGTGTCCATCATGGTCATGATCTTCACCTTCATGATCGTGATCATGGTCCTCACCTTCTTCATGAGCATGTTCTTCTTGTGTTGATAATAGCTTGATGCCTTCGGCTGCTTTCACTGTTTTCACGCCTTGGTCTTTTAACGTAGAAGCCGTTTTATCAGCAAATGCTTCAGCACCTGTTCCGCTGTAAATAAAGGCATCTCCTTCAGCCATTTCAACCATCGTTTTTGAACTTGGTTCAAAGCTGTGTGCATCTGCATTGGCAGGGTACACACTTTGAGCGTTCACGTGAGAGCCGCCAATTTTTTCAGTGAAATTTTGAATAGGGAAGATCGTCGTGTAAATGGTTAATTTCCCGTCTGCTTTTCCTTTTGAAGCATTTGTCCCCGCACTGCTTGAGCAAGCGGCAAGACCGACTGCTAATAAAGCAGCTGTTAAAATAAAAAAGATTTTTTTCATCTAAGAATGTCTCCTCTCAACCTATTAGATAGAAATGATTACGATTTAATGTCCTGAGTTATTGTATCGTAATAATTACGATTTGAAAAGAGGAAAATAAAAAATTTTCATCAGAAGATGTTTCCTCTAAAAAAATAGACGTCAAAACGTGACGAAATTTAAAACATTGTGCTATATTTATTTTTAAAAAAAGAAAAAGGAATGGACAAACTTATGAAACTTTTAGACGAAATCATCGAATATAACCAACAATTTATTGAAGAGAAGCGATATGAAGAGTTTACAACAACGAAGTTTCCACAGAAAAAAGCTGTCATTCTATCATGTATGGATACAAGACTTGTTGAACTGCTTCCACGCGCCATGAACATGAAAAATGGCGATATTAAAATTGTCAAAAGTGCTGGCGCTCTTGTTTCTCACCCATTTGGAAGTATTATGCGAAGCATTTTAGTGGCTGTTTATGAATTGAATGCTGACGAGGTGTACGTCATTGGGCATCACGATTGTGGTATGAGTAAAATAGATAGCGAAACACTCTTAAATAAAGCCATTGAGCGTGGTATTCCAGAAAAACGAATTGAAGTACTGGAATACTCAGGAATCGATTTTAAACAGTGGCTCAAAAGCTTTAGCTCAGTTGAAGAAAGTGTGAAAGACAGTGTATCTGTCGTTAAAAATCATCCGCTTCTTCCATCTAATGTGCCTGTACATGGTCTTGTCATTGATCCTGGGACAGGTAAGCTTGACTTAGTTGTCAACGGTTATGAAGAAAAGTAAATTATTTTTCCTTTTTAGGTGGGACTGGATCCATGCCTCCAGGATGCAGCGGGTGACATTTTAAAATTCGCTTGATCGTGAGCCAGCCGCCTTTTAAAGCGCCATGCGTTTTGATCGCCTCTAGTCCGTAGTTTGAGCAAGTGGGGTAAAACCTGCAGCTCGGCGGTGTTAGAGGGGAAATGCATTTTTGATAAAAGCGAATGATGCCGATAAAAATTTGTTTCATAGAGGTTCCTCCTTGTCTGTCTTTTCACAGTATAAGAAAAAAGGACAAGGAAGGGAAGTTTTATAAACTAAACTGGTCGGAACAATATGTTATAATATAGGAAATTGCAATTATAGGAGTGGTGATTAATGCCTTCAGTTGAAAGCTTTGAACTTGACCATAATGCTGTAAAAGCACCTTACGTTCGTCATTGCGGCGTTCATAAAGTGGGATCAGATGGGGAAGTGAACAAATTTGATATCCGTTTTTGTCAGCCAAACAAGCAGGCAATGAAACCTGATACGATTCATACATTAGAGCATTTACTTGCGTTTAATATTAGAACACACTCAGAGAAATACGATCATTTTGATATCATCGATATTTCTCCAATGGGCTGCCAGACTGGCTACTATTTAGTTGTCAGCGGTGCACCGACACCAAGAGAGATCGTTGAACTGCTTGATGCAACATTCAAAGATGCAGTGGAAGTAACAGAAATTCCTGCTGCAAATGAAGAGCAGTGCGGTCAAGCGAAGCTTCATGATCTTGAAGGAGCAAAACGTTTAATGCGTTTCTGGCTGTCTCAGGATCAAGAAGAGCTATTAAAAGTATTTGGATAATCAGTAATATGATGAACCGGACATATTGAATGTCCGGTTTTTTATATGAAATGAAACGAGAGCTGTTAAAATAGGGGATATTTGTTAAAATGGACATGTCAGTAAAAAAAGGGGGATACACGAATGCGGAAAATGGTAGGAATCATTTTGATGCTCGCATTACTTAGTGCATGTGGAAACTCGGCAGCGAGCAATGACAAGGGAGAAGTGCCTGAGCTATTAGAAGTCAAACTAACAGGGCCGGAGCAAGTGGAGAAAAATGAAAACGTTATCGTAAAAGCAGCTGTCACATATGGTGATACGCCTGTTGATGATGCAGATGATGTTGAATTTGAAGTGTGGAAAGATGGCGACAAGGATAACAGCAAGATGATTCAGCCAAAGAAAAAGGAGAAAGGTGTATATGAATTGCATACAGCTTTCAAACAAGATGGCCTTTATATCATACAAGTCCATGTGACAGCTAAACAGCAGCATAATATGCCGAAGACAAACATCCATGTAGGTGATGTGAAAAAAGAGAGTTCATCTACTGAAGAAGAAGATACCTCACATCATTGAAAGTGGTTTTATTTTGGGTTAGGACGTTGGTTTGGTTCAGCATCCTGTGGTGAATCGACTTTATGCTTGTAATCATAAGCCTTTGATGTCGTCCACAGTGATAAAAAGACAACGATTGAGATAATGATAAAGCTGATAATCCCAAGTAACAGCATCTAACTCCCTCCTTATTTCCATATTAACATATATTTCATGCGGTCAAAATAGAAGAAAATGATGGCAGGTTTCAGTATAATAAAAAAAGGGTAATCCCATACTAAACGCAACTACATAAGGAGGAATCAACATGTCTGAAAAATTATTAAACGTCGTCAATAAACAAGTAGCAGATTGGACTGTGCTTTACGTAAAATTACATAACTATCACTGGTATGTAAAGGGAAAAGATTTCTTTACACTCCATGAAAAATTCGAAGAATTATATACAGAAACAGCCACTTATATCGATGATTTGGCTGAGCGTATGCTCGCATTAAATGGACAACCTGTTGCGACAATGAAAGAGTGCTTAGAAATTTCTAGCATTCAAGAAGCGGAAGGCAATGAATCAGCCGAGCAAATGGTGAAAAATCTGTATGATGATTTCTCTAATATTGCAGAAGAACTTAAGCGAGGCATGGAGCTGGCTGCAGAAGTTGGCGATGAAACAACAGGTGATATGCTGCTTGCGATTCATCAATCCATTGAAAAACACAACTGGATGCTTAAAGCATACTTAGGATAAGCGAATGTGAAAGGAATGTCGATCATTAAACAGATCGGCATTCTTTTTTTGTGGATTTGTGACAGACAGCCCATTGAATTGATGGGGCTTTCAGCCGAAGAGAAAAGGGAAGGGAGGGGAGAAGATGTCCTCAATTGCAGGAATGATGAGCCAGCAAGTGGCGAGTATTCAAAAAACACTTAATATCAGTTTATTGAATTCACAGCTTGCCACGAACACAGCCCAAGCTATGGTGATGCTCGATCAAGTGCAGCAGCAGCCTCAAGCTGTTCAGCCCAAAGATTCAGATGCTACGTTTATTGATGTCAGAGTTTAACCAAGAAAGCCGCCGTCACAGGCGGCTCTTTTTATGCGCTTCACGAATTTTTTGAACAGCTAACCATGCCTTTATTTTTTGTCGTCCAAGCTATTCATCAAATGCGGCATATACTATTGAGGTAAGAAGTTCCACTATGAAAGGATGTTGATGCCAAGTGAGCAAGGATTTAGGCATCTTTTCGTTGTTTACAGTCAGTTTGTCGGCAATGGGCTTTCTGTTTGGTGGAGCAGGATATTTACTCATGATATTAGTGACACTCATGGCTATAGAATTAATTTGTTCAAGCCTAAGAGAATCTGTGACTGGACAACTTACGATGAAGCGTTTTTTGACCAGGCTTGTTCGAAAGGTTGTGACGATTTCTTTAATATCCATGGCACATTTCTTCGATGTCATGCTGAAGACTGGGGGGACAATTAAGGATTTAGCGCTCATCTTTTATATTATTTATGAATCGTACCAGATTGTCTCAACAGCCAGAGCTCTCGGAATTCCTATTCCACAGTTGTTTATTGATGTGTTAGACATGATGAAAAATAAATTGCGCAAAAAGCCGTAATTTCTTCATATCTGGTCATACTAAAGGAAAAAGGATGAATCAGATGGCGACACACACATACTATGTATCCGTTCAAGACGGATCAATCTCACAGCACAGAGACGCGGCTGCTTGGCAATTTCAGATAGAAGCAGATGATGACCAAATCTTGCAGTTAAGAGAGTATTTTGATGAACAGTATATGACAGATTGGAAAGGTTTCTTTCGGGCGCATGTTCCATTTCTTGAATATCATTATGATAGTCCAAACGACGAAATGGACAGGAAAAGAAAAGAGATTTACTCGATGATTCATGATCTCGGTAACGAAGAGACAAAGAACTTTATTGAGACCAATGGACTGATGAATTGAAAAAGCATGTAGACAAACCCTCGCATCCTTTGTCAGGTGCTCATGAATGTCAAATTCGCTCTGCGCCAGTACTCGTCCTTCCTAGACTGCAAAGGTTTTCTATCACGCTGAAAAGAAGACAAAAGGCTAAAAGAAAGTTCATTTTAGCCTTTTGTCAACGATCTGAAAGTATGTAGAGACATTCTACATGCTTTTATTTTCGAGGCTGTAAGATACCCCCGATTAGATCACTGATTCCGCCTCTATTTTCCTGCTGTGAGTTGGTGATTTCGTGTGAGGTACTCTGACTCTGGGGTTTGTACCGGTTATCATCTATCCCGACCCGCATTCCAGATGTTCGTTCAGATGGCTGGATAATCACAATTTGGTCCTGTTCATGAAATTCAAACAAGTAGGATTCGCCCGATGTTTGTCCAATGAACGTTTTCCAGTTCACATCTAATTTGACTTTCGGTGCTTTGCCCGTCCAAGCGACAATAGCGTCAGGATCTACACGGCAAGGTGCTTTTAAAATCAGCGGGTTTCCATTTGTTTTGATGGCAACCTGCGCCCCGTGACCTTGATACGAGAGCTTTGAAGTAAATAGCCCTTTCTGTGATAAGATCCCAACGCCTACTGGTGTCACGCCATAGTGACATTCTTCAGTAAAGGCAAGTAAATCTTCACTTTCCACGCTAACATGTTGCCAAGGACCGTTCGGCTCAAGATTGATGACGGTCACATGCTCGCTAGAATCAGCCAAGTAGCAAGTGCCTTGTCCACTCACTTCCATCATCTCAAGGTTTTCACCTGTTAATTTTCTGCTAATATGATTAAATACTTGGCTGACCACATTTCCTTTATTCGTCCCAAGTAATCGTTTACGGTATTGAAATGTACCTTGATCGGCAATCATAGCGCCTTTTTTAGCAAAAAAGATCCCGTTGCCTTCTGCTTGTAAGGTCAGTTCTTCGATCGTGTTGAAATGAAATCCCATTTGTGCCAGCTCCTTTTCTTTGTCAAGATGTGAATCCGTAGATGCGGCATAGGTCGTTTAAATCAAGGGTCGTACCTTGTCCGGTTGCGGTGATTTTCCATTCGTTCTCAACTCTCGTTAGTTCAGCACAAATGATGGATGTACAAAATGAATAATCCTCTGTTAATTGAAAGGTACAAATCTCCTGTTGTGTGATTTGATCGGAAAGGCGCAAGTAGGCATTGGTCACCTGTCCAAAATGATGTGCCCGCTCGTGTGCATCATGTATCGTGGCTGTTACGACGATTTTCTGAATATCGGGTGAGACTCTGCTCAGTTGCATAATGATGATCTCATTATCCCGATGGCCTCCACCGACCTGATGATCACCTAGATGGCGAACAGCTCCATCTAAGCTTTGCTGCTGATGATAATAGATCAGGTGTTTTGGAGACAGAAGCTTGTCCTCTTCATTTAAGAGAAACACTTGCGTATCTAAATCAATTGGCTGACCAGATAAGTCCCAGCCAAGTCCGATATGAATTTGATCTACATTTGGGTTGTCTTTTGTTAAATCTAACTTTTGTCCTTTCATGAGGTGTTTCTTCACTGTCTCAAGAGAAGCGTCTTCTTTCTCATGTTGCCTCATTGGCCATGCTTTGTTATTTTCTTGTTTTGATCCATTTGTGATGCTCATGCTGGTTTCCTCCTCGTCTGTGTAGGACAAACACTTATTGATTTACGTCATCATGGGCAAAAGGTTTCATGATTAAAATGGGATGAGGATGGAGATGATAAAAAGGTTTTAGCAAGAATACTTATTTTACATACAGACGAGATAGAAGTACTCGTTTGTTTCACTTTTCATAAAAATTCTTCAGAGAAATGTGATCTGTGGTATGATGTTTTACAAGAAGCAAGGACAGGATATGAGGGATTTCACATGCATGTATTTAAAGACTATTATCATAATACGGTCAAGCTCTCTTTTGAAGAGCAGCCTTTTTCAAGTCATCCTAAGCATGTTTGGGCTATTTGCCGCTATCAAGGAAAATGGCTACTTACTGAACATGAGGATCGAGGCTACGAGTTTCCAGGAGGGAAAGTAGAGCCAAATGAAGAAGCAGATCAAGCCGCTATACGAGAGATTCACGAAGAGACGGGTGCTGTTGTTCGTGAATTAACGTATATTGGTCAATATCAGGTGCTTGGCAGAGAGAAAGTCATTGTCAAAAATATTTATTTCGCTGATATTGAAAGGCTCGTCAAGCAGGACACGTATTTTGAAACGAAAGGACCCGTTCTTTTCGCAGACTTACCAAGATCCATCGCAAAAAATAAAAATTTCAGTTTTATTATGAAAGATGATGTCTTGAGACAAAGTCTTGCTTATTTAGAACAGAACGGTTTGATTCGTTAAAAAAAAGCGTAGGGAAATGACCCTGCGCTTTTTATTTTTGCAGAAAACGGCGTTCCAGCCATTCAACAAGCTGATACATGATGGTGGCGAAGACGGCGATAATGAAAAGACTTAAGAACACGAGTGTAAAGTTGAAGACTTGAAAGCCATAGATGATCATATAGCCGAGTCCTTTTGAGGAAACAAGGAATTCCCCCACAATGACCCCAACCCAAGAAAGACCAACATTGACCTTAATGGCAGAGATCATCGTTGGAATACTTGCTGGCAAAATGACCTCACGAAAGACCGTTCTTTTTTTCGCGCCAAAGGTTTTCATGACCTTTAAATAATTCTCATCGACTTCTTGAAAGGCTGTATAAATGACGATGGTGGTAATGATCACACTGATAATGGCACCCATCGCGACAATGCTGATCATGCCTGGTCCAAGGGCAACAATTAAAATGGGGGCGAGAGCAACTTTCGGCATCGCATTTAAAATAACCAAATAAGGATCAAGAACATTTGCAAGACGGGTGGACCACCATAAGGCGGCGGCTAATAAAATGCCGCAAAAAGTACCAAGTAGAAAGCCGAGCACTGTTTCAAATAGCGTAATGCTCATATGATTGATTAATGAACCATCTGATAATTTTTGTACAAACAATTGGCAGACGGCAGATGGTGAACTGAAAATGAGCGGGTCAATCAGTCTGAAATGGCTCGCAAGCTCCCAAAGCGAAAAGAAACTGGCGAAAATGATCAACTGGTAGACTCGCGTCATGCGTTTTTCCATTCGAACTTTTTTTCGATAGGCTTCATGTAAAAGGTCACTGTGTTTCAACTGTCTTCAGCTCCTTCCAAATCGTTTGAAAGAGCTCTTGGAAACTTGCTGTCTGTCTCGCTTCAAAAGGAGAGAGCGTCCTCAGATCATCTGGAACCGTAAACATTCGCTGGATAGAGCCGGGATGCTTTGAGAATAAGAAAATGCGATCACTCATCGCAATGGCTTCGCCGATGTCATGCGTGACAAGAACAGCCGTTTTTTGGTAGTTTTTTAATGTGTGAAAGACGAGGTCTTCTAATGTCAGTTTCGTCTGGTAATCTAGTGCTGAAAATGGCTCATCTAGCAGAAGCAGTCCGGGATCAACTGCAAGCGTTCGGGCGAGAGCCGCACGCTGCCTCATCCCGCCTGACAGCTCCTTCGGGTATTTATCTTCGACATCATTGAGTCCAAGCTTTGGCAGTAAGCTAAGGGCAGCTGAGGTGGCTTCATGTGAATCTTGTTTTGCAATTTTTAACCCGAGAATGACATTTTCCTTGATCGTTTTCCAGGGGAACAAATAATCTTGCTGGAGCATATAACCGATTTGATGCTCCTGTTGATTTGGTTCTTTTCCTTCGATTAAAATTCGACCTTCAGACGGTGGCGTAATGCCTGCGATGATGGAAAGCAAGGTTGTTTTCCCGCATCCGCTAGGACCAATAAATGAGATGAATTCACCTTGAGTGATCTCCATATTGATGTGCTGTATGGCCGTTGTTTTTTCTTTTAAAGAGAAGTACGTGTGGGTCACATGGTCAATTTGAAGGAAAGACATGTGCTACCTCCTGTTCTATTTGTGATCTGTGACCTTCCTTGCAATGGATGAATCGACAAGTTGTTTGTACGGGATAAATTCCGGTAGTTCACCACTTGCCTTCATGATTTCCTGTAATTTGTTCCATTCCTCTTCATTTAGAAGGGGATCTGTTGCATAGGAGTTCTGCTGTTTGTAGCGTTTGATAGCTGTTGATAAGACATCAAGGTCTGTATCAGGAAATTGAGATTGGATTGTCTCGGCAATCTCCTCTGGGCTCTTTGCTTTGACCCATTTTTGCGCTTTGTAAATGGCGCGAGTAAAGGCTTCAGCTGTCTCTTTGTTTTCCTCTAAGTAACTCTTCTTTGCCATAAAGGTGGTATAAGGCACCTTGCCGGAAGCCTCACCAAAGGAGGCGGTAATGTACCCTTTGCCTTCTTTTTCAATTAAGGAAGCTGTCGGTTCGAATAACTGCACAAAATCGCCAGTTCCAGAGGAAAAAGCACCTGAAATGTTGGCAAAATCAATATTTTGAATCATGCGAAGATCCTGTTTCAAATCAATGCCTTCTTTTTTCAGGACATATTCACCGACCATTTGCGGCATGCCGCCTTTTCGTTGACCGAGAAAGTCCTTTCCTTTCAATTGATCCCAAGAGAATTGATTGATTTTTTCCCTTGAAACAAGAAATGTACCGTCTGTTTGTGTCAGCTGTGCAAAGTTCATGACAGAGTCTTTCGTGTCTTGTGCTTCCACATAAATAGAAGATTCAGATCCGGTCAGAGCGATATCAGCGCCGCCGGATAAGAGAGCTGTCATTGTTTTATCGCCGCCCCAAGTGGTCTTTAATTCAACCTCTAAGCCTTCATCTTTGAAAAATCCTTCGGATAGGGCGACATAAAGCGGTGCATAAAAGACCGAATGGGTCACCTCGGCTACTTGTACGGTCTGCTCTTGGTCTTTTTTACAGGCGACAAATGGAATAAAGAGCAGGACAACGAATATGAATGCCAGTCTGACTTTAATGGAACGATTCAAGAGTAATTCGCCTCCTTTGTTCTAGATCACTAATTAAAGTATGTCAAAAGGGATTTTTGGTGAGTGCCTAGATGAAATAAGAAGCGCATTGTTTATTTATAGAACGTGTCTTTTTTTCTATACTAGAAGCATGAATGCTTTCTTGTATTTGGAAGAAATAAAGGAGCGGTTTCGTGTATAGATTGAGTTGGGTATTTGTTGGTTGGTATGTAGTAGGTCTTATTTTAATGGTCTTTTTTGAAGTGCCGGCATGGCTTCAGTTTGCGAATGGTATCTTTCTTGTGCTTTACGCCTGCTGCGTCATTGAGATTGGACGAAATATCTACGGGGCATGGAGCTTTGTGATCGTAAGAGCAGCCATTGTGGGTGTGTTGACGTTTACGGTTGAATGGGTGGGAATCACAACTGATTTTCCTTTTGGGGCCTATGATTATTATCCGACGCTTGGATTTCTTGTGGCGGGAGTGCCTTTGACGATCGCTTTTGCATGGGTTGGTGTGTTTTTAAATAGTCTTTTTTTATCAAGACAACAATCGAAGTGGAAACGAGCCATCGAAACGGGTATATGGATTGTGCTGCTTGATCTCATATTAGATCCGGTAGCGGCTGAACGAAAGTTTTGGGTGTGGTATGACGGCGGAGGTTTCTTTGGTATCCCTTTTGAGAATTTTGTCAGCTGGGGTATCATTGGAGCAGGACTTTCATTTCTGTTCCCGCTCGTATCCATTGATCAGCAGGCATTGCGCTGGAATGGGCGTATTTATCAGGCCATGGTGTTCTTCTTTGGTCTTTTAGCATTAAAGGGCGGGCTGGATGTCATTTTTTATTTAGCACTGATCATTGTCATCTTGTGTGAAGGAAGGGTTCGATTTGAAAGAAAGCGACAAAAACCGATCGTTTAGACGACTCTTTTATTTTTATCTTAAACGATATTTACTGAACAAACATTTTCGCTGTGTCATGATGAAAGGTACGGTTGACCCAAAGGAGAAGCATCCTGTTCTTTATCTTGCCAATCACAGTTCATGGTGGGATGGACTGATCATTTTTCTTTTAATAGAACAAATGTCTGAGCTGGATCATGCCATGATGATGGAAGAGAAGCAGTTGAAGCAATATGCTTTTTTTCAAAAACTTGGTGCATTTCCAGTTCATAAAGAGAAGCTGAAAAGTGTCAAGCAGGCATTAATGACCGCAAAGGAGAAGATGGAGGCTGGCGGGGGTGTGTGGCTCTTCCCGCAGGGGAAAATTATGCACCAAGACATAAGGCCGCTTGAACTGGAAGGCGGAGCTTCTTTTTTAGTCAGGCAATTTGAGCAGGTCGTCATCAAACCTGTGACGCTACATTATACATTTAATCAATTTCAAAAACCGACGGTATCGGTTGAGTTTGGAGAAGATGTCCTAGTAGCTGGCGGATCACTTCGCAGTAAGGAAGTAACAAGTTTACTCGGAGACCTGCTTGAAACACAGTTAAACGCACATCATGCACAGATTATTGCTGATCCAGATTTTTCAACAAACGAACAATTTAGGCAGGTGACAAGGACAAGCCGGTCAACTAGTGATGCGTTTGATTCCTTTAAAAAGTGGGTGAAAACATGGCGGTCTTCTTAATTATCATCAGTGTTTTGCTGCTCTGCCAATTGATGTTTACGATTTGGAATATGAAGCAATTTCCTGTACTCAAGCCGGCATCTCTTTCACCTGATGAACCCATTTCATTATCGATCCTCATTCCAGCGAGAAATGAAGAAAAACGGCTGGAAGCCTGCCTTCAGTCGATTGTTGATCAGCGTCTCCATCTGAAAGAGCTGATCGTGCTGGATGATCACTCGACAGATCAGACGAGAATGATTGCAGAGGGCTTCGCAGAGACATATCCATGGATTCGTGTGCAGTCAGGTCAAGTATTGAAGCGCGGCTGGCTTGGAAAATCATATGCTTGTTCCCAGCTTGCTGAGGCAGCATCTTCTGATTGGCTGTTATTTTTAGATGCAGATGTCCGCTTAAAACAAGGTGCTATTGAAGCGGTGTACAAGCAGTTATGCATACAAAAAACGGGCATGCTTTCAGGTTTCCCAGAGCAAAAAACGGGAACGCCTTTTGAGCATCTTGTCGTTCCTATGATGATGTTTACGATTGGCTGTCATCTGCCAGTGAAGTGGGTCAGAACATCTCAACATCCTGCTTTTGCCGCAGCACATGGCGGCTTTATTGCCATTGAAAAGAACTGTTATCACGAAATAGGTGGTCATGAAGCGATCAAGGATTCTCTTGTGGATGATATGGCTTTGGCTAAACGAGTGAAAGCGAAGGGCTTTCCGTTCACACTGGCAAGTATTCATTCTTTTGTCTACATGAGAATGTATGAGAGTGGACAGGAAGTATGGGAAGGATATCGGAAAAATTTGTTCCCGGGAGTGAATCGAAACATTGCTTTGTTAAGCAGTGTCTTTTGTTTATACTCCGTCCTTTATGTAGTTCCTGTTCTTTGCTTTATGATCGCACTGATTCATTTTGATGTGGTCAATCTCTGTTTAGCCCTTCTTTGCTACGGGCTGGGTGTATCCATTAAAGCGGTCATTGATATCGAAAATGGAAGAACGTCTACGATGGCCTTTTTATTGCCTGTCAGTATCATGAGCCTGATGGCCATTGGTTTTGCTTCTATGAAAATTGGGCTGAAAAAAGAAGGCTATGAATGGAAAGGAAGAAGGTACGAATGAAAAAAGTGATCATTATTGGCGGCGGACTTGGCGGGTTATCGGCTGCGATTCGCTTACAGTCACACGGTTTCCAGGTCACCATTTTAGAAAAAGAAGCTTCTTTAGGCGGGAAATTACAACGCCATCAAGCGTCTGGCTACTCTTTTGATTTAGGACCGAGTACCATTACAATGAAGGCGTATTTTGAGGAAGTATTTACCTCCTGTCATAGACGAATGGAGGATTATGTGACGTTTTATCCGATTTTCCCGCTTACTAAAAACGTTTTTTCAGATGGACATACGGTCGAGTTTACGCCAGATATTGAGCAAATGGAATCACAAATTGCAGTTTTTAGTCCAGAGGATGCAAAGCGATACCGGGCATTTTTACAGGAATCGAAGAAGCTTTTTCAAATGGCAGAGGATCAGTTTTTAAATCGTTTATTATTGAGCTGGAAGGATAAAGCGGATATCAAGTTAATGAAAGCCCTTCTTGCAGTCAAACCTTTTACATCCGTTCAGCGCTTGCTACGTCAATATTTTCGTCATCCTCATACATTGGCGATGTTTGGCCGGTATGCGACTTACATTGGCTCTGCTCCATACGAGGCACCTGCTATTTTTAATATGATGGCTTATTTAGAAGGAGAAAAAGGCATTTATGGTATTAAGGGCGGTACGTATCGTTTAGTTGAGGCATTTGAGACACTGGCAAAGGAATTGGGTGTCCAAATTCATCTCAATGAACGAGTCAAAAAGATTCATGTGAAGAATAAGCGAATCCAAGGAGTTGAAACGGATCAGCAGTTATATGAAGCAGATCAAGTCATTGCGGGGGCAGATGCACTGACTGTTTATCGCCAATTAATTGATGAAGAAGACCGCCCGAGCTTTGGAAATCAAAAACTGGCAAACATTGAGCCATCGTTATCAGGTTTTGTTCTTTTGTTGGGCGTCCCTAAAGTCTATGAACAATTGTCTCATCACAACGTGTTTTTTCCAGAGAATTATGAACAAGAATTCAAGGATATTTTTCAGAAAAAACAGCTTCCTCATGATCCGACGCTTTACATCTGTTATTCAGGTCATTCAGAGCCAGCTTTAAGCGGAGGGCCAGGAAGAAGTAACTTGTTTGTATTAGCCAATGCGCCATATGTGACAAAAGAGCAAAATTGGGACATGCTAAAGGAGACATATGGCCAGCATATGAAAACAAAACTAAAGGAAAAGGGTCTCTTTGATCTTGACCAGCTTGTAGAATTTGAAGCGGTACAAACCCCGCTTGATTTACAGCAAAAAACGGGAGCGTATCATGGGGCCATTTATGGCATGTCGTCAAACTCATTCAAGCAGGCATTTTTTCGCATCAATAATCAATCAAAGGATATTGAAGGACTTTGGTTTGTTGGCGGCACAAGTCATCCAGGCGGCGGCACTCCGATGGTGACAAAATCAGGACAGCTCGTCGCAGAGGCCATTATCAAGCATTTAACGTAACACCGAATGAAAAGGAGAGAATTCAAGTGATTGTGGAAAAGAGAAAGTTCCCGTCGCCACATCCGCATATTCACTTATATACAGTGACATATGAGGCCGATGGACTTCGGATGAAGGGGCTGCTCGCTGAACCGGCCGGAGAAGGTCTCTATGACGGTTTTTTATATTTACGGGGCGGCATTAAAAATGTGGGAATGGTTAGACCTGGCCGAATTGTGCAATTTGCTGCGCAAGGGTTTGTCGTCTTTGCGCCCTTCTACCGAGGGAATCAAGGAGGCGAAGGGAACGAGGATTTTGCCGGAGAAGATCGGAAAGATGCATTTGCTGCATTTCAGCTGTTGAAACATCATCAAAAGGTGAAGCAGGAGCGCATTCATATCTTTGGTTTTTCCCGTGGCGGAATTATGGGCATATGGACCGCTGTTGAAATGAAGCATGAGGCCGCTTCCTTTGTGACATGGGGAGGCGTAAGTGATATGAAGCTCACCTATGAAGAACGTGTGGATATGAGAAGAATGATGAAGCGTGTGATAGGAGGTCCTCCGCATAAGGTACCAGAAGCATATGAGGCTAGAACGCCTTTGAATCATGTGCACCAAATTGAAGCACCTGTCCTAATCATTCATGGGGAGCTGGATGAGAATGTATCCATTGAGCATGCGTATTTATTAGAAGATGCACTGCGTCAGCATGGCAAGTCTGTGGAAACATGGTATTTTCACGGATATCATCATTATTTCCCGCCACAGCATAACCGGGAGATTGTCAGACGGTTGACGACATGGATGCACAGCCGAAAAGGCGGAAATGTGGTAAAATAAACGGTAGAAAGAAATATAGAAAGTAGGGGGATTTTCATTATGGGAATGCCTGTTGAATTTAATACAATGATTGTCACAAAAGGAAAAGAGACAAGAATTGAAGAAAATGTGTTTGAGCTCATGAAGGAAGGGTACCGCATTTATCCATTAAATATTCCGCTTGAGGTGCGTAAAACGAAAGACGGAGAAAAAACAGGAACAGCACATGTTGAAAAGCTGGAGCTCACAGACAATATCACGAAGGTGACGTATCGTCTTGTGTCATTGCATTCAACGAACTAAAAAAGCTGAGGGATTCATTCCCTCAGCTTTTTCCTTTTGATTAGACGAGTGGTCCGCCTTTTGCTTCAATATCACTTGCTGCATGGCTGAATTTTTTAAAGTTCTTTTTAAATTCATTTGCAAGGAAGTTTGCTTTTTCTTTGTAAGCCTCTTGATCGTCCCATGTTTTAGCAGGCTGAAGCACTTCATCTGGCACTCCTGGAATATGAAGCGGGATGTGTAATCCGAAGATGTCGTCAGTGATCATTTCAGCGTTGTCAAGATCTCCTTCGATCGCTGCCTGCACCATTGCTCTTGTATGAGCAAGATTCATTCGTTTGCCCGTACCGTAGCCGCCGCCAGTCCAGCCTGTATTCACAAGGAATACTTTTGCGCCGTGCTCATCGATTTTTTTACCAAGCATTTCAGCATAGACATGAGCAGGAAGTGGCAAGAATGGTGAACCAAAGCAAGTAGAGAACGTTGTTTCTGGTGACGTTACACCACGCTCAGTTCCAGCTAATTTACTTGTGTAACCGCTCAAGAAGTGGTACATGGCTTGTTCTTTCGTTAAACGGCTGATTGGAGGTAAAACGCCGAATGCATCAGCTGTTAAAAAGACGATAGCAGATGGGTGACCTGCAATACTTGGTTTCACGATGTTATCAATCATTTCGATTGGGTAAGCCGCACGTGTATTTTCAGTAAAGAATGTGTCATCATAATCTGCTTCACGTGTTTCTTCATCAAGTACTACATTTTCAAGCACTGATCCGAAGCTGATGGCTTTGTAAATTTGTGGTTCTTTTTCTTCACTTAAGTTCACGCATTTTGCATAGCATCCGCCTTCAATATTGAAGACACCTGTGTTAGACCAGCCGTGCTCATCGTCTCCAATCAGCTTGCGGCTTGCACTTGCAGAAAGCGTCGTTTTTCCAGTACCTGAAAGGCCGAAAAATAAAGCAACATCGCCTTCTTGACCGACGTTAGCAGAGCAGTGCATAGATAAAATATCTTGTTCAGGAAGCAGGTAGTTCATAACAGAAAAAATGGATTTTTTCATCTCTCCTGCATATTCTGTTCCACCGATCAGAATCGTCCGTTTTTCAAAAGAAACGATAATAAACGTTTCAGAGTTTGTGCCATCTGTTTCAGGATCTGCTTTAAAGTGAGGTGCAGATAAGATGGTGAAAGGTTTTTCGTTTGATGATGGTGTTGATCCATCAGGTCTGATGAATAGCTGCTTTGCAAAGAGATTGTGCCAAGCGAATTCATTTACAACTGTAATTGGCATACGGTATTTTTCGTCAGCACCGGCAAAACCATCAAAGACAAATAGTTCATCACGTTCTTTTAAGTATGACACAACCTTTGTATATAAACGATCAAATGCCTCTTTCGAGATCGGCTGATTGACTTGACCCCAATCAATTTTATGTTCAGAGTTTTCTTCTTTTACGATGAATTTATCTTTAGGCGAACGTCCAGTGTAGGCACCCGTTGTGGCGCGGACAGCACCAGTTGAAGTTAAAACGCCTTCATTACGTGCCAAAATCTTTTCAACAAGTTTCGGAACAGATAAATTTTGGTGCGTATTTTCTAATGAGAGCAATGACTGCAAATCTTCTTTTAAATCCACTGAGTTCATAAAAAAACCCTTCCTTTACCGTTGAATTTGTTTGTTTTGATTAGTATAACACATTGATAATAATAGTCTATACTATTTAAACATTTTTGTGTGTGTTTTTTCATTTCTGCTATGAAAATATGCTTTTTGGTGATGCTAATGATGAGGTGAAAAAAAGGGGAGATAATTCCTATGAACCATTGACATGACGCAAGGGTTTAAGATAAGATATCTTATTGAACGGATACTCTTATCCCGAGTTGGTGGAGGGACAGGCCCGATGAAGCCCAGCAACCGGTTTCTTATGAAAAAGGCATGAACATGCTGAGAAACCAAGGTGCTAACCTGATGCAAGGTACAAGAACACCTTGAGCGATAAGAGTGAAAGGCATGCGATCTCAGACCCTTTCCTCGCAATGAAGGAAATGGTTTTTTTATTTTTGGGATATCATATGAACAAATTGCCAATAACATCTCTAATATAAACATGTTGAAATATAAGAGGGAACGAGTTCCGTATCATATTGGAGGCCTCATCTTGGGATGATGTGGTCTTGTACAGGAGGAAATAGCCATTATGAGTCAAAATCGTCGTTTATTTACTTCAGAATCAGTGACCGAAGGACATCCAGATAAAATCTGTGATCAAATTTCAGACAGCATTTTGGATGAAATTTTAAAGAAAGATCCAAATGCACGTGTTGCCTGTGAAACTTCTGTAACAACCGGTCTCGTATTAGTAAGCGGTGAGATTACAACGTCTACTTATGTCGACATTCCAAAGACGGTGCGTGACACGATTAAGGAAATTGGCTACACACGTGCGAAATATGGTTTTGATGCGGAAACATGTGCGGTTCTTACATCAATTGATGAACAGTCTGCTGATATTGCGCAAGGTGTAGACAAAGCGCTTGAAGCACGTGAAGGAACAATGACTGAAGAAGAAATTGATGCGATCGGTGCAGGTGACCAAGGTCTGATGTTTGGTTTTGCAAACAACGAAACTGAAGAGCTTATGCCACTGCCGATTTCTCTTGCACATAAATTATCTCGCCGTTTAACAGAAGTACGCAAGAATGAAACACTTGCATACCTTCGTCCAGACGGAAAAACTCAAGTTACAGTTGAATATGATGAACAAAACAAACCAGTTCGTATTGATACGGTGGTTATTTCTACACAGCATGCACCAGAAGTGACGCTTGAACAAATTCAAAGCGACTTAAAAGAGCATGTCATCCGCCCTGTCGTTCCAAGTGAACTGATCGATGAAGAAACAAAATACTTCATCAACCCAACAGGCCGCTTTGTCATCGGTGGACCTCAAGGGGATGCTGGTTTAACTGGACGTAAAATCATCGTTGATACTTATGGCGGGTATGCTCGTCACGGTGGTGGTGCTTTCTCTGGTAAGGATGCAACGAAGGTTGACCGTTCGGCAGCATATGCGGCTCGCTATGTAGCGAAAAACATCGTAGCAGCTGGTCTTGCAGATTCATGTGAAGTGCAGCTTGCTTATGCAATTGGTGTTGCACAGCCTGTCTCCATTTCAATTGATACATTTGGAACAGGCAAAGCCTCTGAAGAGAAATTAATTGAAGTGGTACGTGCAAACTTTGATCTTCGTCCAGCTGGCATTATTAAAATGCTAGACTTACGTCGTCCGATCTATAAACAAACCGCTGCATACGGACACTTTGGCCGGCATGACTTGGATCTTCCATGGGAAAAAACGGATAAAGCCGACACGCTTCGCAAGGAAGCATTAGGAGAATAACAACATACAAAACCGCTTATTTTAAGCGGTTTTCCTTTTGATTAAAAAAAATTCTACAAAAAGCGTAAAAATGTGAAACAAAATTGGACAAAATACTGTCTAATTATAGGTCTACTTTTAAGAAATAACATAACGTGGAGGCAATAATATGTGTGGGTTTGTTGGTGTATTTAATCACCGTCCATTGTCCGAAACTACTGAGCAGGAAGAGTTAATTAAGCAAATGAATCGTCTCATCGTTCATCGAGGTCCGGATGATGAGGGATACTTTCATGATGAGCATGTAGGATTTGGATTTAGACGTTTAAGTATTATAGATGTTGAACACGGAAAGCAGCCGCTTTCTTATGAAGATGAAAAATATTGGATTATTTTCAACGGAGAAATTTATAACTATGTGGAGCTGAAAGAAGAGCTTGTGAAAAAAGGCTATACGTTCAGCACAGATTCTGATACGGAAGTCCTTCTTGCCACATATCGCCACTATAAAGAAGAAGCGGCATCGAAGCTTCGCGGGATGTTTGCATTTTTAATTTGGGATAAAGAAGCGCAGTTATTATATGGCGCAAGAGATCCTTTCGGCATTAAACCGCTCTATTTTACACAAATGGATGACCAAGTGTACTTTGCTTCTGAACGCAAAAGCTTAATGGCTGTGAATGAGAACATTTTATTTGATGAGACTGCTTTGCAGCAGTACATGTCTTTTCAGTTCGTTCCTGAGCCAAATACACTTGATCAAAAAGTGCACAAAGTCGAGCCAGGTCATCAGTTTACACTGCGTCCAGGCCAAGACATTGCATTTAAGACTTACTGGAAAGTTCAATTCAAACCTGAACAAACACAAGAGCAGAAATTAGTAGAAGAAGTACGTGATGCTATCTATGATTCTGTAAAAGTCCACATGAGAAGTGATGTGCCTGTTGGTTCATTCCTATCAGGCGGGATCGATTCTTCTTTCATCGTGTCGGTCGCAAAGGAATTTCACCCTGAACTGAAGACATTCTCTGTTGGTTTCCAGCAGGATGGATTCAGTGAGGTAGATGTAGCAAAAGAAACAGCTGATAAGCTGGGATTGCAAAACTTTAGTGCTGTGATTTCTCCTGAGGAATATATGAATGAGCTTCCAAAGATCGTCTGGCATTTAGATGATCCTTTGGCTGATCCAGCGGCGATTCCATTGTATTTCGTGGCAAAAGAAGCGAAAAAACAAGTCACAGTTGTTCTTTCAGGTGAGGGAGCAGACGAGCTATTCGGTGGATATAATATTTACCGTGAGCCGCTGTCTCTAAAGCCTTTCGAATCTGTACCATCCATGCTGAAAAAGCTTCTTCTTCGTCTGGCTCGTTTAATGCCAGAAGGAATGAAAGGGAAAAGCTTTATCGTTCGCGGCTGTACGCCATTAGAGGAACGTTATATCGGCAATGCGAAAATCTTTGAAGAGCCAGTGAAGAAAAACCTCTTAAAGCAGTATGATCCGAACATCACGTATCGTGACGTGACGAAAACATACTTCGAAGAAAGTGCAGGCTACAGTGATATTAACAAAATGCAATATGTTGATATCCATACGTGGATGCGCGGGGATATCCTGCTGAAAGCAGATAAGATGACAATGGCGAATTCTCTTGAGCTTCGTGTTCCATTCCTTGATAAGGTCGTATTTGAAGCAGCTTCTAAAATTCCAGAAGAGCTGAAAACGAAAGACGGTACAACGAAATATTTATTGCGTAAAGCAGCAGAAGGCATTGTACCAGACCATGTGTTAAACCGTAAAAAACTAGGTTTCCCTGTGCCAATTCGTCATTGGCTGAAAAATGAGATGAACGCTTGGGCGAAAGATATCATTAAAAACAGTCAGACAGATGAATACATTAACAAGGCATATGTTCTTGATTTATTAAATGATCATTGTGCTGGAAAAGCAGATCATAGCCGTAAGATTTGGACTGTCCTGATCTTTATGATCTGGCATAGCATCTATGTAGAGCGCAGCATTGATCCAGAGCAGTTGAATCACCAGCCGAAAGAAGTTATTTTTAGCTAATGAAAAAGGTTTTCAGCTTTGTGCTGAAAACCTTTTTTGTCATGATAGAAAGTAGTGGAAAAGGGTAAAATAACAAGCGGTACACAGTTATTGCTTAATATCCTGAAAAAAACATGATAAAGTGAAGATACATGTATGATGTTAACGCGATAAAAGGGAACGATAGTATTGTCCTTTTTCTACATATTCTCTGCGGATACGATCCATGTCTTGGATATCTTCATCTGTTAACTGGCGAACGACTTTGGCTGGACGGCCAAAAGCGAGTGAACCTTTTGGGATGACTTTTCCTTGCGGGACAAGGCTACCTGCACCAATAAAGGCTCCTTCGCCAATTTCCGCACCATCGAGAATGATGGATCCCATGCCAATGAGGGCATTTTTTCGAATGATAGAGCTATGTAATGTGACTTGGTGTCCAATGGTAGCACCATCTTCAATCAGAAGTGTTTTTCCAGGACTTTGATGCAGACAGGATAAGTCTTGAATGTTGACGTTTTTTCCAATTCTCACAGGAGCTACATCGCCTCTAATGACCGTTTGGAACCAAACGCTTGAATATTCTCCAATTGTGACATCACCTGTAATGGTGGCATTTTCTGCAACAAAGACCGATTCATGAATCTCAGGTGTAAACTGATGATATGGATAAATCACTTTTTCGACTTCCTTTCTTAATACAACATTTGTGAGGTGTTTACTTTGTGGACTTGGCATGCTGAAAGACCGGTTGGTACAATTGTCATTGTACATGGTGCTAGTGAATATCATGGCCGATATAAATGGCTGATCGAAATGTGGCGAAATGCAGGCTATCACGTCGTCATGGGTGACCTGCCTGGGCAAGGGACATCGACACGTGCGAGAGGCCACATTCGTTCTTTTCAAGAATACATTGATACAGTCGATGAATGGATTGAACATGCGAAGTCGTTCAGACTTCCGACATTTTTACTTGGACATAGTATGGGGGGACTGATTTCGATTGAATGGTTCAAGCAGTATACCCATACGAAGATTGATGGCCTTATTTTATCATCACCTTGTTTAGGTCTGCAATTTAAACCGAAGAAGCTGATGGATTTTGCGTCAAAAGGGCTAAATGTGCTGGCACCGTCTTTTAAAGTCGAATCTGGGCTGTCGATTGAACTTGCCACGCGGAATCAAGATGTGATAGAGGCAGATTCGAATGATTCGCTTTATGTGACGAAGGTGTCGGTTCGCTGGTATCGAGAACTGGTGAAAAATATCGATGCGGCGATGCAGCCTACGAATGTCTTTCGGTCGATTCCGCTTCTGCTCATGCAGGCAGGCGATGACAAGATAGTAGATAAAACAAGAGTGATGAAATGGTTCAATGGCATTGAATCAACCAATAAATCATACCGTGAATGGGAAGGGCTTTATCATGAAATTTTTAATGAGCCCGAGCGAGAAGATGTGTTTAAGGCGGCAAGAGCCTTTACTGATCAATATATTTGATTGTGAGCTTAAGTTGGGGGTGGATTGATTTGTCAGTACCAGAACGTCCTTTTGCACTGATGACGAAGGTGTATAAAGATATTTTTCCGCTAGTTCATCAGGAGCTAAAAAAGTGGCGGGCGCATGCAGAAATGATTGAAAATGAAGAACTGAGAACGCAGGCACTAGCGAGCATATCCAGTAAAACCTTTCACTGTGAAGGCGGGGGAATTTTATCTCTTCTTGCAGGTGAAGCGAAGGAAACGTGTATTGAATTCATTGTGGCGTACCAAACGATTAGCGATTACTTAGATAACTTGTGTGACCGCAGTACATCACTTGATCCAAAGGATTTTCATATGCTGCATCAGGCAATGAGAGATGCACTCGATATTCATGCGGAGCTTAAGCCGTATTATCAATTCCGTGATGATCAAGAGGATCATGGATATCTGCATGCGCTTGTTAGGACATGCCAAAATGTGTTATCACGTCTAGCGCATTATCCGATCATTCAGCCCTATTTACATACGCTGTGTGATTATTATAGTGATTTACAAGTACATAAGCATGTGGTTCCTCATGAGCGTGAACCTCGATTAGAGTCATGGTTCCGCCAGTATGAAAAGGATTTACCGAAGATGGAGTGGTATGAATTTTCCGCATGTGCAGGATCAACGCTGGGCATTTTCTGTCTTGTGGCTTATGCACTGCAGCCTGATTTTACAGAGAAGCAGGCGAAGCAAATTTACGAAAGTTATTTCCCTTATATCCAAGGTCTGCACATCTTACTGGACTATTTAATCGACCAAGAAGAGGACAGGCTGGAAGGCGATTTGAATTTTTGCTCGTACTACAACTCTCATCATGAGATGATGGATAGACTACAGCATTTTATTGAAAAAGCGGATGAACAGCTGAAAGGCATTCCACACGAGAATTTTCACAAACTAATCAATAGAGGGTTACTTGCGGTCTATTTGTCTGATGAAAAAGTGACAGCCCAAAAAGAGATGAACAAGCTGGCAAAGCGGTTGATCAAATCAAGCGGGAAAACATCGTTCTTTTTCTATATCAATGGCAGAGCCTATCGCACCTATCAGAAAATGCCTTGGAAGAAATCTTCATAAAGGATAAAATAAGCTCATCAGCTTGTAGAAAATGTTTTTCTACAAGCTTTTTTGTATTGAACTGTTTCGCTTGTATCCTCTTTTTTCATTACAATCCTCTTATTTGCTGCCGATATTATTCTTAGTGTACGAAAAATAGGAGAAAAGTATGGATCGAATGAATCGTATCTAATCCTTATGACGTATATTTGTTGAAAAATTTAAAAAAGGGGAAGGTCGAATATGTCATTTTTTAAAAAGTTTGCAGCAAGTGTAGGAATTGGTGCAGCAAAAGTGGATACAATTTTGGAGAAAGATGCGTATGAACCGGGAGAAGAAGTAAAGGGAACAGTCCATGTGAAGGGCGGAAAAGTGCCTCAAGATATCCGCTATATTGATTTAAAGTTGAAAACATGGTACACCATTGTAAAAGATGATGAAGAGCAACGAAAACACACAACCATCCATTCTGTCCGAGTGACTGAATCATTCACGATTCAGCCTGGGGAAGCTCAGCAGTTTACATTCTCGTTTCACCTTCCTCTTGATACACCAATGACTGTAGGTAAAGTAGAGGTTGCTGTTGTGACAGACCTTGATATTCAAGGTGGTATTGATAAATTTGATCATGACCGCATTTTTGTAAACGCACACCCTTGGGTGAATCGTGTGCTTGAGGCTGTCGGAAACTTAGGCTTTCACCTTCATGAAGCAGACTGTGAAGAAGCACCTTATTTCAGGCGCCGCCTTCCCTTTGTTCAAGAGTTTGAGTTCATACCGACTTCCGACTATTATCGTCAAATGCTTGATGAGTTAGAGGTGATTTTCTTCATTGATGAAGAGGGGCTAGATCTCATTTTTGAAGTTGACCGCAGAGCAAGAGGGCTGCGTGGCTGGCTGGAAGAAATGTATAATGACGGAGAACAGCTTGTACGTGTCCGCTTTACTCAATCAGAGCTTGCAGATGTAGAAGAGCTGGAAGTAGTGCTTGAAGAAATCATTGACCAATACGCTTATTAAATAAAAAAACTCAAATCCATTAAGAGGATTTGAGTTTTTTTTCGATGGCTACCACGAAGGGCGGATCGTTTTGAATATTCATGTATTGATAAGAGATCACCTGTACTTCTTCGTGATGGAGTGTTTTGCAATAATCAAGAAGGATGTCCTTCTCTTTTTTTCCTTCGGGATGACCGTGGTAAATCACAAGAACGATCAGACCTCCAGGCTTAAGCCAATCCATGAGCTGTTTGATCGCTTCAATGGTCGTATGGGCCTGAGTCGTGACGGTTTTATCGCCTCCTGGTAAGTACCCAAGATTGAACACTGCACCAGATATGTGGCCATAAGCATCCGCTGGCAGATGCTCAGCAAGTTGTTCATGTCCGTCATGGATCAGGTGAACGTAAGGGTAGTGCTCACCAAGTCTTTTGCTTGTTTGCTCGATGGCTTCCTTCTGTACATCGAATGCGAAAACTTGTCCATCCTTTCCGACAAGGTCAGCTAAATAGTGTGTATCATGGCCATTTCCCATCGTTGCATCAATGACAATATCTCCTTTTTGACAAGCACGCTCTAACAGCTCTTTACTAAAAGGGAGCATTCGTTTTAAAATCATTTTGCCGCTTCTTCCAATCTGACGAAGCGTTTGCCTTGGTAGCTGTTACGTCTTTCAAGCTCAGCATTAATGGCATTGAGCACTTCCCATTTATTCACACTCCACATTGGACCTACCATTAATTCAATGGGACCATCGCCTGTAATACGATGAATAATCATTTCTGGGGGCAGGATCTCCAGCTGATCACAGACAAGCTGGACATATTCCTCTTGGCTGAGAAATTCTAGTTTGCCTTTCTCATATTGCTTCACCATCGGTGTTCCTTTTAACAGGTGAAGTAGATGAATTTTAATTCCTTGCACATCTAAATCAGCGACAGCTTTTGCTGTTTCCATCATCATATCTCGGTTTTCAAGAGGAAGACCGTTGATGATATGTGAACAGACTCGAATGCCATGTTTTCGCAGTTTTTCTACACCTTCTACGTAGCATTCATAATCATGAGCACGGTTGATGAGCATCGCTGTCCGCTCATGTACAGTTTGTAGACCAAGTTCAACCCATAGATACGTCCGCTCATTTAACTCAGCTAAATATTCCACGACGTCATCTGGCAGACAATCAGGTCTTGTGGCAATCGATAAACCAACCACTCCATCCAGATTCATAACGGTTTCGTATTTTTCTTTTAAAACAGGAAGCGGCGCATGTGTGTTTGTGTAAGCTTGGAAATACGCCATGTATTTTCCATCTTTCCATTTTGTATGCATCCGGTCCTTGATTTCATTAAATTGAGTGATGAGATCATCCGCCCGGTTCCCTGCAAAATCACCAGATCCTGCTGCGCTGCAAAATGTGCAGCCTCCATGTGCGACAGTACCATCACGGTTTGGACAATCAAAGCCGCCGTCTAATGCGACTTTAAATACTTTATGACCAAAGTGCTCACGCAAATGATAATTCCATGTGTGATAACGTTTTTCGCTGTTTGAATATAAAAAAGGGTTATGCTGATCCAAGTCAGTAACCTCCTTGCATAATAATAGGCATCCTTAAAGTTTAACAAAAATCACGAAAGAGGACAATTGAATCTGTCCAACATTTTCTTTAGTGAAAAAGCTTTACGTGGGCAAAATAGGCGAGAGCAATGATGAAATGGAGGGATGGCTAGATGGCAACTAGAAAATCAATCGATGAATTTGTCCAAAAAAGCACTGAGACTCTTGAGTTTGCAAGCGAACAGTTTGATTTGAGCTCTCGCCAAGAACATTATAACGTAGAAGAATTTTCAAAAGCGCAGCTCATGCTTGAGGATGCGGTGAATGAATTAGAAAAGTTAAAAGATGTCGCCAATGATCAGCAAAGAGAACGTTTAGACAGAACGCGTGTACAAATTCAAAGTCTGCAAAACCAAATGATTTTAGGTATTTCATACGAGAACGAATGATGAACAGATCCTTCTTTTAAGGGTCTGTTTTTATTTTTTGGCTGTTTTCGCAAAGATTGTTGTTTTTGGATATATATTTGTAATAGGTTTTTGTTCTGTTAAAGTATGTTATATATAGAAATTGCAAATATCTTCAAGGGGGTAGAAGAAATGTTGGAGACTCTTCCTGATTGGTTTTGGGCATTATATTACTTGTTTTTCTTAGCAACATTAGGAACCGCAATATTCAGTGTTGTGAAAAATAAACATAGGGGATTGTCCATTCTAACCATTGTATTTACTGTTACAATTCCGATTATTAGCCTGATAAATAGCATTGGTAGAGTAGAAGGCATGAATGAATTTGAACACTTATTTAGTCAATTGCGACAGGGTGCAGTTTGGTCTATCTTTACAGTTATAGGCTATATATTTTTATTAGTATGGTGGGTGCTAATCCTGTTCAAAAGCAAGTCCAAAAACAAAGTAATAGTATCTAATTAAAACATTGTAGAGACCTCAATATTCGGGGTCTTTTATTATGCACTTTTTCAGGCAATTATGAAAGTTATTAACGTGTTGAACACCCTAAACCAGAAGCAAACCTGGCTTCCGAAAGCTTTTAAGTAGCTTCGTCATTTTATCTGGTTCGTCTGCCTATTTTTTTCTAGAGTCTCTTGACTTTTCAATTAAGTGTCTATATTGTATTAAGTGTACTACATCAACTAATACACTACAGACACTTAAACGTGAAGAAAGGTGTTTAACCATGAAAAAAGAAAAAAAACCAATCAATTTAAAGTGGATGGTGCTGGCTGTTGCGTTAGCATGTACATTTTTTTTCGTTCTCGTTTTCATTGGTTTTGAAGTTCAAAAAGATTTTATTCCAAATTCGGTCCCTTTAATGCAAGGACATGATCAAGCGATAGGACTGCAAAAGCATGAATGAGAAAAGAGGGAGCCATCATGATTCAAATAGATCCAAGAAGCGCTGCACCAATATATGAACAAATCATTGAGCAGTTAAAAATTTTGTGCTTAAAAGGCGTGATGAAACCAGGTGACAAACTGCCCTCTGTGAGAGAGCTTGCCACCATTATTATTGCGAATCCAAACACCGTCAGCAAAGCGTATAAAGAGCTTGAACGGGAAGGAATTATTGAAACATTAAGAGGTCGTGGAACGTATGTGACAGAAGGTGCACAGTTAAAGCTGAATGAAGGGAAGGTGTTAGAGATGAAGGAGCAATTAAGGCAACTCATTATTGAAGCTCATTATGCCGGTATTGATATTCATCAACTCAAAGAGTGGCTGGAGGAGATCAGCTCAAGTCTAAAAGGAGGAAAACAAGTTGATTGAGGTCAGAAATGTATCAAAGAAATTAAATGGACGCGAAGTACTCAGCAACGTTTCCTTCAAGATAGGCGAAGGAGAGATCTTTGGTCTGCTTGGCCGGAATGGCTCTGGTAAAACAACACTTCTTCGCTTGATTCAGCAAATCCTTCTTCCAGATGAAGGAGAGATTTATTTTAAAGATGTACTCGTAAAAGACCACCCGTTAGTGAAGCAAAATATTGTGTATATGCCAGTCGTAAATCCCTACTTTGACCGGTACAATTATGGACAGCTTGTGAAGCTGTTAAAACAACTGTATCCAAAGTTTGACGTGACATATGCCAATGAGCTTGTGAACCGGTATGAGATTCCGGAAAAAGTGAAATACCGTGAATTGTCGACAGGTTTAAAGAAGCAGCTGTCCCTCATTTTAAGTTTTGCCATCAAACCAGCAGTCATTTTGTTAGATGAGCCGACAGACGGGATTGATGCAGTCACAAGAAATGACGTTCTTCAGCTGATGATTGACGAGGTGGCAGAACGACAAACAACGATTTTAATTACATCTCACCGTTTAGAGGATATTGAGCGTATGTGTAACCGAATCGGGTTTTTGGAAGGAAATCAGCTCACAAGTGTTATGGATTTAGATGAATTAAAGAATGACTACGTTAAAATCCAGATGGCATTTGAAGAGGATATGAACTTAAGTATTAGAAAAAAAGGCGTTGCCATCTTAGATCAAGCGGGTGTGTTCTATACAGCACTTGTACTCAAAACAGATGAAGAAGCAAAAGAGTATTTGAAATCGCTTGAACCAAAAGTGTGGCATGAACTGCCTGTAAATTTAGAAGAAGTATTCATTGCGAAGTTTGGAGGGAAACGCAGATGGTAAAGCGGCAATTGTTATATAAGGAATGGAAGCAGTCTGAGCTGACATTCATTTTAGTGATGCTTGTTGCGGTATTTGCGACGCCATTATCCTTTTTAATGGAATACTCATCCTTTCAAGATTGTTTAGAAAACCGAGAATGTCTAATGGATACAACAACATTCACTTATATTTTTAAGACGGACGCATTTCTCTCACTTTCATGGGTCATGGGAATATTTTTTGCTGTGATTCAGCTAGGATTTGAAAGAAATAAAGGGCAGATGGACTTTACCGTATCCTTGCCGTTTAGTAGAAGTTCCATCTTTCACACAAAGTTTTTCTTAGGTGCTGGAATTATTGCAAGTGTTCATGCTGTTTCATACCTTCTCATTTATTTATTAAAATTAGGTCTTGGGCCAATAGAGACACCTGGATTTAACAGTCATTATTTCTCTGCGTTGTTGTCAGCCTTGATGATCTATAGTTTGTTTTTTGCAGCAGGTGCTTTAACAGGGAGTGCCATTTCTCAAGCAATCGTTGGATTTAGTACAGCTATTTTACCTTACTTAGTGATTGGTTTACCAATCCTTCATTTAGATTTTATCTTTAAAACAAGCGGGATGTGGCTGGATAAAATCTTTAATTTTTTGATCACGCCCATTTCCCCCATTACTTATATTACAGCTAACAGTTTTTATCAGGAATATCCGCTTTGGTTCAATGGTGAAGAATACATCGTTCCAATTGTCATGATGTTGCTATTTTACCTTATAGGCTTGTTTAGCTTTATTAAACATCCAATTGAACGAAATGGCCGATTCTTCCTTTATTCAATAATGGATCGCCCAATTCAAATTATGGTGATCGTGTTTGGCGTCTTAGGGTTTGGCTGGGTTGGTTTCTCTTCAGATTCATTAATTGGATATTTTGTTGGCATGTGCATCGGTGGAGCTGTAGGCGCACTGACGAGTTATTTCTTAATCTATCGAAAAAGATAAACAGAGAGCAGGGGAGTAGAGATGATTCAAATTCAATCGTTAGATCATGTGTTTAAAATTGGGAAAAAGGGCAGGGAGAACGAGATTCCTGTGCTCAAAGACATTGACTTGTCTATTAAAAGAGGCGAAATTGCATGTATCGTCGGACGAAGCGGTTCGGGGAAATCAACTTTACTGAATTTAATATCGGGATATATTACGCCAACAAGCGGACAAATTATGGTTGATGGCACCAATGTGACCGGCTTTAATGAGAAGGAATGGGCAGACTTTCGGTTAGATCATTTTGGCTTTATCTTTCAAAGCTTTCAATTGATCGGGAGTTTAACAACATATGAGAACGTTGAACTTCCGCTCACTTTAAAAGGTGTGAAGCCGTCTGAGCGAAAAGTGAAAGTAAAGGAAATGCTGAAACGAGTTGGACTGGAACATCACGCAGGACATTATCCTAATGAACTGTCAGGTGGACAGCAGCAGCGTGTGAGTATTGCAAGAGCCTTGATCCTTAATCCGTCTATTATTTTAGCGGATGAGCCAACAGGCAGTCTGGATTCAGAAACTGAAGGCGAAATTCTAGCCTTTATCCAGCAGCTTAATCGTGAAAAAGGAATTACATTTGTCATCATTACACATGACGATGAAGTCGCTTCAATCGCAGACACAACGTTCCAGCTTCATGATGGTGTATTAAAGAAAGGGGAACAGTCCATTGAAATTTAGAGATCAGGTCAAATTCATCAGAAGAAATATGAAGAAAAATAGATTGCGTGTGTTTATGACCATACTTGCAACGACAATGGCATGCTCTTTCTTAATCGTTCTAGCGTCAGTTGGTTTTGGTCTGCAAAAATCGGCTCAAGATGAAATCATGAAACAACAAATTATCACAGAAATTAAAGTGTTAGGCAAAGAAAAAGGTGACGTCAAGGTTGACGATTTAAAGAAATATGATCATGCGAAATCTGTCGTTGCAAGAACGTCAATCATTCCATCGGTTCACGTCGAGCTCGATAATCGCTCAAGTGATACGCAGGCTGTACTGACAGATATGAAAGAAGAAAAAGAGGCAGGCCTTGAACTAGACCGTGGAAAAGTCCCAACATCGGCGAATGAAATTGTAGTTGGGTATCAAATGGCAGAACAACTTTGGACGGAAAAAGAACGAAAAGACTATGAAAAAGAAATGAATCAGACATCAAATGGTGAAGAGACACCGGAAGAGCCAAAAGGCTATACGAAGGAAATTTTAAACAAAGTCATTCAAATCAAGGTGCCAAAACTGAATGAAGAAAATGAAGTGGTGAAAGAAAAGACGTTCGATTTCCGTGTCGTCGGTGTATTGAAGAAACCGAATTTGGAGTGGCAGCAGGATCATAAAATTCTTATTCCGAATGCTTATGAAAAAGAATTTAGTCAAGTGCTCGATCTGTCTCCTGATGCTGGAAATGTCGAAAAAATGACGTCTGTCTATGCTGATAAGTTCGACAATGTCGGTGGGCTCACAGATAAGCTGACAGATGACGGCTATCAAGTCATCTCTGTGACGAATCAGCTTGAAGGAATGGATATGTTCTTTACAGTCTTTAAAATTGGACTCATCTTTGTTGGATGTATTGCGGTCATTATTTCGGCGATCGGCATTTTCAATACGATGACAATGGCCGTAACAGAGCGGACACAAGAGATTGGGATCATGAAAGCCATTGGTGCGAATCCTTCCATTATTAAGCGAATGTTCCTCATGGAAAGTGCTTATATTGGAGTGATTGGATCGATCATCGGGATCATCATCTCGTACATCGTTAGTTTTGCAGTGAATTTAATCATTCCAGCGATTTTGTCTTCCATGTCTGAGGGAGCATCAAGCGATCAATTCTCGATCACCTTCTCCTATATACCGCTAAGCCTTGTGGTCACAGCAACAGTGATTAGTGCAGGAGTTGCCATTATTTCTGGACTCAATCCAGCACGTAAGGCGACAAAAACGAATGTATTAACAGCATTAAGAAGAGAAATTTAAAGAAGAACCTCCTGTACCTATATTGGGCTGACAGGAGGTTTTTTTATCGTCAAAAGATGTCTATTGTTTTGGTGCCCGGTACCCTGCACGCTCAGCTTCTTCTACGGAGCAGAACATTTTGGTCACGTTTTTTGTCCGTGAGTAGTATCTGCTACTTGGTGTGTGATATATGCCGTTGACACTTCCTTTAATATTACAGGCGGCAGATTCTTTTTTTGTTTCTTTTTGTGACTCATGACCGCCAGTATTGGCCCCATCATCTTTAGGAGCAGATCGCTGGGCCGATGACGTGGTGTCTTTGTTTACTTTCTGGTGTTCTTTTTTGAGTGTTTCGTTTGTAGAGGTTAGCTTGTCTATTTTCTCTTCAAGCTCATGGATGGTTTTTTCTTGCTGTTTGACTGTCTTCTTTTCGGAGGTGATGTTTTCTAATTTCTTGGATAGCTTTTCTTTTTCTTTGGTCACGTCTTCTAAAGAGGCCGTCAGCGTTTCTTTGTCTTCCTTTAGACGAGAAATGTCAGATGCTAATTGTTTTTGCTCTTTCAGCAGCTGTTCAGAAGATGGATCTGCTTGTGCCTTTGGAGCACCTGTGCCGGCAAACGGTAATGACATAATAGAAAAAACAAGACCAATGGTCAAAAAAGGATAGAAGAGTTTTTTTGAAAAGATTTGTTGATTTTGGTGTTTAAGTAATAAGAAATTGACGGCATATCCTATGGCGAAACAAATACATAAAAGACCTATGATGAGTAACATCATCATCTGGCAGCCCCCCTATATCGCTATTTATACCTATCATACCTCATTTTTCCATTTTGGGGAGCGGTTCAATTAAAAAAACCCTGTTTATACAGGGTTTTCAGCTAATGGCAATCCTTTGATTGCTTCTTTTACTGTTAAGTAAGTGATCGTATTCTGGAAGTCTGTATCTAAGTCTTTCATTTTCATCGCAAGCTGTGGTTTGATCCCAGTGATGATGAGTTCAGTTCCAGTTAAGTTCAGCAGGTGATGCAGTTTGAAAATTCGGGCTGCAACGGAATCATCGACATCGATTAAACCAGAAAGATCGACAATTAAATAATCATCCTTTGAATCTTCTAATATACAAGTTAACTTCGCGACGATGGCATCAAAGCGTTCTTCTGATAATTTTCCGATGAGTGGAAGAGCGGAAACACCATTTTTGATTGGGACAATTGGCGTCGACAGAGAGGTGACTTCCTGTAAGGAATCTTCTAGGAGTTGTTCATATTCTTTCTGCTTTGTAATGTCCTTTTGAAAGCCAATAAAAAATGTTTTGTCATCTTGTTCAATGTATAGAGGATCTATATTGAGTTCATTCCAAAAAAAAGTACCGTCTTTTTTATAATTTTTGAGCTGTGTGGTAATAGGTGTTTTGTTTTGAATTCCGTGACGTATTAAGGCAAGTTGCTCTTGATTTGTGTCTTTTCCTTGGAGGAATCGACAATTACGTCCAAGAATCTCATCTGGTTTGTATCCAGTCATTTGTGTAAAGCCATGATTCACATAAACGATAGGGTTATCCTCTAAAGAAGGGTCTGTAATGACAACACCAATCCGCGCATGATCTAGCGCTTTTTTTATGAGTTCAAGCTGTTTTTGCAAGCCGAAGATGTTCGAGCTGACCATATTACCCTCCTTTGCTGCTACTATTAGACATTTAAGATGGTTTTTTTGAAACCAAATGAATTCTTTTTAAACGTAACATAACATATGTTCTGTTTCAATGATTGCAATCGCTTTGTTAAATTTGTCATCATAGTTTGTCCTCCATTAGAATAGAGTAAGTAAGGAGACTTTTCATTAGAAAAAGAAGGGATCATTTGAGGAAAATTCATAAAATGACAAAAATAGTTAATATGGATTAGGTAAAAATGATTCCAATGCATCAAGATTGTTTTTGGGTCATTCACATATAATGGAAGAAACAAGCTTTTTTTCTTCGTTAGAGAGAATAGACCTTTTACATGGATTATGACGGAACAGCAGAATGGCATTACAGGGGGCTGGACAGCCTGAAGTCGCTTTACTATTCTAAGGGCTTTAGGAAGGTGATGAAAATGCTGCAACAAGTCATTATTGCTTGCGCCATTGGAGGGGTCATGGGCATTCTCGGTCACGTAAAGAAAAAAGGCAGGCTAGAGAAGCCCAGAATGACAAAGAAGTTTATTTATCTAGGGTTTATTGAAGATTGGCTCGTTGGGATGATTGCTGCTACACTGCTTGTCTTATCCTCAAATCCCGAATCTAGTCTGCACTTGATCATCTTATCCATTATTTCAGGTTACGGAGGAGAAGCAGTTCTGCGAAGCTTCGATTTTGTGAGAGAAGAACGTTCACAGGATGCAGGCTCCAACCGTCATAACCGATCTCCACACGAATAATATCCTCACTTTACCCTAGTCTAGGGTACATTCCCATTGTATACAAACCTGCTTGCACTTATGATCATAATTCTATAAAATACTACTTAGATGACGGTTACGATAAGAACAGTGAAGAGGAGTAGTAGGAAAGCAGTATTTGTCTTTAGAGAATTGACGGCTGGTGAAAGTCAATCAAATCTGCTTCTGAACTCGCCTCAGAGTTGCAGTTGCGTTAAAGCTTCTGTCGCATGTCTGCGTTAAAGATATTAAGTGAGCGTATGAACAGTTCATGACGCTAACAAGGGTGGTACCGCGGGAACCAAAAAATCTCTCGTCCCTTTCTAGGGATGAGGGTTTTTTGTTGATTTTAGAAAAATCTGAATTCTTGCAGTGGTCATCTGTGCAGATAAAGCCGTACACATTAAAGGAGGTTTTCACATTGAGTTTTCAGCATCGGGAAATTGAAAAGAAGTGGCAGGATTATTGGCTGACACATAAAACATTCGCCACATCTGACTCGGAAGATAAGCCAAAGTTTTATGCGCTAGATATGTTTCCTTATCCATCAGGAGCAGGGCTTCATGTAGGGCATCCTGAAGGATACACAGCAACGGATATTTTATCACGTATGAAACGTATGCAGGGATACGATGTTCTTCATCCAATGGGATGGGACGCATTTGGTCTTCCAGCGGAACAATATGCGCTGGATACAGGAAATGATCCAGCTGCATTTACAGAAGAGAACATTAATAATTTCCGCCGCCAAATTCAATCATTGGGCTTCTCGTATGATTGGGATCGAGAAATTAACACGACAGATCCGAATTATTATAAATGGACGCAGTGGATTTTCTTGAAATTGTACGAAAAAGGATTGGCGTATATTGATGAAGTACCTGTAAACTGGTGCCCAGCACTTGGTACAGTCCTTGCAAATGAAGAAGTCATTGATGGGAAAAGTGAGCGCGGAGGGCATCCTGTTGAAAGACGTCCAATGAAGCAATGGATGCTAAAAATTACAGCATATGCGGACAGGCTATTAGAAGATTTAGAAGACATTGATTGGCCTGAAAGCATCAAAGACATGCAGCGCAACTGGATTGGACGTTCTGAAGGTGCACATGTTCACTTCGAAGTAGAAGGACATGACGAACAGTTTACTGTGTTTACAACACGTCCTGATACACTATTTGGTGCAACATATGCCGTTCTTGCACCAGAGCATACACTAGTTGAAAAAATTACAACAGCTGCTCAAAAAGAAGCAGTTGAAGCATATATCAAAGAAATTCAATCTAAGAGTGACTTAGAGCGAACAGATCTTGCTAAAACGAAAACGGGCATTTTCACAGGTGCTTATGCCATCAATCCATTGAATGGGGAAAAGATGCCGATCTGGATTGCAGATTATGTGTTAGCCACATATGGCACTGGAGCGATTATGGCAGTTCCTGCTCATGATGAGCGTGATTATGAATTCGCCAAAACATTCGATCTTCCCATCAAAGAGGTTGTCGAAGGTGGAGACATTGACAAAGAAGCCTACACAGGTGATGGAAAGCACATCAACTCTGATTTCTTAAACGGCTTAGGGAAAGAAGAAGCAATTGAAAAAGCGATTGCATGGCTGGAAGAACATCAAAAAGGTGAAAAGAAAGTCACTTATCGTTTAAGAGACTGGCTGTTCAGCCGTCAGCGTTACTGGGGAGAGCCAATTCCAATTATTCATTGGGAGGACGGAACATCTTCAGCTGTTTCAGAGGAAGAGCTTCCACTGATTTTGCCTAAGACGACTGAGATTAAGCCAAGCGGAACAGGTGAATCACCTTTAGCCAATATTAAAGACTGGGTTGAGGTTGTAGATCCTGTAACAGGTAAGAAAGGCCGCCGTGAAACGAATACGATGCCACAATGGGCAGGTAGCTGCTGGTACTTCTTACGTTATATTGATCCACATAACACAGAAGAACTTGCATCGCCTGAAAAGCTGAAGAAATGGCTTCCGGTTGATGTGTATATTGGTGGAGCAGAACATGCTGTGCTTCATCTGCTATATGCACGATTCTGGCATAAATTCTTGTATGATATTGGTGTTGTTCCAACAAAAGAACCGTTCATGAAATTGTTCAACCAAGGAATGATTCTTGGTGAAAATAATGAAAAAATGAGTAAATCAAAAGGGAATGTTGTCAACCCAGATGATATCGTAGAATCTCATGGTGCAGATACATTAAGACTGTATGAAATGTTCATGGGGCCTTTAGATGCGTCAATTGCTTGGTCTGAAACAGGTCTTGATGGTGCTCGTCGTTTCCTAGATCGTGTATGGCGTCTGTTTACAAATGAAGATGGCTCCATCAGTGATAAAGTGACAGAGCAATCTGGCGGGCCATTAGAGCGAAGCTACCATGAAACCGTCATGAAGGTAACAGATCATTATGAAGGCTTACGTTTCAATACTGGGATTTCACAATTAATGGTGTTCATCAACGATGCATACAAGGCTGACACACTGCCGAAAGAATATGCAGAAGGATTTGTGAAACTTCTTTCTCCGATTGCACCGCATGTAGCGGAAGAGCTTTGGAATAAACTTGGTCATGAAGGGTCTATTTCTTATGAAGCATGGCCGCAATATGATGAGTCAAAACTTGTCGATGATGAAGTGGAAATTGTCGTACAGCTAAATGGAAAAGTGAAAGCAAAATTAACGGTTCCTGCTGATGCAACAAAAGAGCAGCTAGAAGAGCTTGCGAAAAATGATGCACGGATAAAAGAACAGCTTGAAGGGAAAACAATCCGTAAAGTGATTGCGGTTCCTGGAAAACTTGTCAATATTGTCGCGAACTAATGAACGCACCCATCGGTATCAGCCGATGGGTGTTGTTTATTTCCCGGGACATAATTTTGTCGAAAACAAGGTAATTCCTCCATCAATCTCGTATTTAACAAGTTGATCAAGAAAATGAGGAGTGACGTCAATGGAAAAGAAAAGCAAACGTGAACAACTGCTCAGTTTATTAGGGGAAATGCCGGAGCGCCATCGTGTAGAGGCGTATACGTTAAAGATTGAGGAACGTGAATCGTACTTAGTAGAAACACTCATTCTCTCTATTCATGGGGTGGAGGAAGTTCCGGCTTATTTTGTGAAGCCGAAAGATACAGTGAAAAAAAGGCCTGTTGTCTTGTTCCAGCATTCTCATGGTGGGAATTATGTGGATGGGAAAGAAGAGTTATTGAAGGGGGCTCATTATTTGCAAGCGCCTTCATACGCAAAAGAATTCACTTCAAAAGGCTACAGTGTGTTGGCGATTGATCATGCGGGATTTGGTGAAAGAAGGGGAAGAACAGAAAGTGAAATTTTCAAAGAAATGCTGTTAACAGGAAAAGTGATGTGGGGCATGATGCTGTATGAGAGCATGTGTGCAATTGATTATTTGCTGTCCCGCTCTGATGTGCTCCCAGAGCGTTTAGCTGTTTTTGGGATGTCAATGGGCGGCCTTCTTTCATGGTGGACGGCGGCACTTGATGAGAGGGTCAGTGTGTGTGTGGATCTTTGCGCACAGGTTGATCATCACACATTGATTGAAACAAATCATTTAGATAGACACGGTTTTTACTATTATGTACCGAGCTTAGCTAAGCACTTTACAGCAGCTGACATCCAAGAAATGATTTTCCCAAGACCGCATTTAAGCTTAGTTGGAAAGCAAGATCAGCTTACACCTGCTGAAGGTGTTGGACGAATTCAACAGACATTAAGTCAAGCCTATCAAGCTGCTTCCTTAAAGGAACGTTATCAGCTTATAGGTCTACATGCAGGTCATTTTGAAACGGCTGCTATGCGCCACGAGGCTACACGTTTTTTGAAAAAGTGGCTGTAATCAATAGACGGCATGGACATACTACTCCGATAGAAGATGAAGGAGGAAACAGATGAAAAAAATCACCATGATTGGCGGATGTGGTGTCATCGGACGTTTATTAACTAAAGAGCTCTCTTCGGAGTATGACGTGACCATCATTGATCAAACAAGGTGTGTAGAAGAAGTCATTTTTGCAAATGCTTCAAATGATGATGAGTTGTTTCAAGCCATTCCAAGAGATACAGATGTGATCATTCATCTTTTAAACATAGACATGACGCATGATGTGATGAATGAAAAGGAGTTTGCAAAAATGAATGAGGTGTTTTGGATAAGCGCGTATAATATGTTTCGTTCAGCGGCCAGGTTAAGCATTCCAAAAGTCATTTTTGCAAGCAGTAATCATGTGACAGATCGCTATGAAAAAGATGGTCACTCCTTACTAGAGCGAGAAATTACGACTGATGATGTACCAGCAACGAAAAATGTGTATGGCATTTTAAAATTTGCTTCCGAACAGCTTGGGCGTTTGTTTCACGATCAAACAGGTATGTCTGTCATCAATTTGAGAATTGGAACCGTCGTGACAGATGAGATGGAAGGATTGCAAACTAAAAAAAGAACGAAACGAACACTTCTTTCACATGAAGACCTTTTCGGCATGATCAAGGCTGCCATCGAAACGGACGTTCCATTCGGGACTTATTATGCTGTATCAGAAAACGAAGGAAAACCTTGGTCTTCTGAGAAAACGAAGCAGGAGTTAGGCTACAGGCCAGATGTCAATACGGCAGAAATTCTGAAAGAAAACGATCAGGCATAGGGCATAATCATGACATTAGCTCATGATCTTTTTCTTTTCATTGATGAGGCTAAAAGCACGAATGGCATGATCATCTCTGTGGTCTGTCATGATGATTATAGACGCTTTCTTTCCACGTTTGTTACATTTTAATCACGATATCGTCAAAGGCTGCAGCTTATGTTCAGATGAAATGATAACGCTTACAAAGAAAGGGCGTGATGAACATAGATCGTTCTATTAAAGGCCGATTGTTCAATGTATTTAATTACTCTTTTCTACTCATGTTCGCATTAATATGTGTGCTCCCGTTCATCCATGTCATTGCCGCCTCTTTTGCGACAGTAGAAGAGGTCATCTCAAAGAAGTTTATTTTGTTTCCAACGACGTTTTCTCTAGAGGCCTATCGCTATATCTTTTCTACAGATATTGTGTATCGCAGCCTGATTGTATCCATTCTTGTGACATTCGTTGGAACAGCGGTCAGCATGTTTTTATCCTCACTCATGGCGTATGGGCTGTCTCGTCAGGAGCTAAAGGGCCGAAGAACCCTCATGTTTCTCGTTGTCTTCACGATGCTGTTTAGCGGAGGGATGATTCCGACGTTTATCGTCGTGAAAACACTTGGGCTGCTTGATACTTACTGGTCACTCATTCTGCCAGTGGCCATCAATGCATTCAATTTGATCATTTTGAAAAACTTCTTTCAAAACATACCAGCAAGCCTTGAAGAATCAGCGAAGATGGACGGCTGTAACGATTTAGGGATCTTCTTTAAAATCGTGCTGCCACTTTCTTTGCCAGCTATTGCGACGATTTCACTTTTTTATGCCGTGACGTATTGGAATACGTACATGACAGCCATTTTATATTTAAACGATTCGGTGAAATGGCCAATTCAGGTCCTGTTAAGACAAATCGTCATTGTATCAAGCGGTATGCAGGGAGATATGTCAGATATGGGCTCATCCACACCGCCGCCAGACCAAACCATTAAGATGGCGGTCATCGTCGTGGCGACCATTCCCGTTCTGCTTGTCTATCCATTTATTCAAAAGCATTTCAACAAAGGGGCATTACTAGGTTCTGTAAAGGGTTAAAAAGATGGAATAACGGAGGGATCTTATGGGGAGAAAGAAATTATGGCTGATTGCCTTTGTTTTGTTATTTGCCGCAAGCGGTATTCTGTCAGCTTGTTCAAGTAAAGGGGCAAGTTCATCAGATGAAAAGGTTGATCTAGACAAAAAGGTGAAGCTGTCATGGATGGCGATTTTGTATCATCAGCAGCCGCCAAAAGATTCAGTGTTAGAAGAGATTGAGAAGCTTACAAATACAGAGCTTGATATTACGTGGGTGCCTGATGCGGTGAAAGAAGACCGTTTAAATTCAGCACTTGCCGCAGGGAACCTCCCGCAAATTGTGACGATTCAAGACATTAAGAATTCATCTGCTATCAATGCGTTCAGATCAGGCATGTTCTGGGAAATCGGTCCATACTTAAAGGATTATCCAAATTTAAGTAAGATGAACGAACTGATTAATAAAAATGCCTCTATCGATGGGAAGCTTTATGGCATTTATAGAGAGAGACCACTTTCAAGACAAGGGATTGTCATTCGAAAGGATTGGCTTGAAAATTTAAATTTGGATACACCAAAAACGCTAGATGACCTTTATGAGGTAGCCAAGGCATTTACTGAAAAAGATCCGAACAAAAATGGCAAGGACGATACAATTGGTTTTACAGACCGTAATGATTTGATTTACGGTGCATTTAAAACGCTCGGTTCTTATGAAGGAATGCCAACAGATTGGAAAGAAGAAAATGGCAAATTCACGCCAGACTTTATGACAGATGAGTATATGAATACAATGAAATATATGAAAAAGCTGCGTGACAATGGTTATATAAACAAAGACTTCCCAGTCACAAGCAAAACGCAGCAGCAAGAATTGTTTTCACAAGGAAAAGCGGGTATCTATGTTGGAAATATGGTAGATGCAGTGAACTTAAGAGATGATGCAACAGATAAGAACATGGAAGTGGATATTATCAACCGAATCAAAGGCCCAGATGGCAAAGAACGTGTATGGGCATCAGGCGGCCATAATGGCATCTTCGCTTTCCCTAAAACAAGCGTCAAATCAGAAGCAGAGTTAAAGAGAATTTTGGCTTTCTTTGACCGAATTGCAGAAGAAGACGTGTATGGTCTCATGACGTATGGGATTGATGGAAAGCATTATAACAAACAAGATGGAAATACATTTGTGAGGGAAGAAAGCCAAGTGAAAAGCTGGCAGACAGATGTACAGCCACTTGTCAGCCTCGTAGGGATTGATAAACGTTACTTGAAAAATAAAGGCGATGCAGTTCGTACAAAATATGAAGAGCTGGAAGAAGACAATAAAAACATCATTGTCGCTAACCCTGCTGAAAGCCTGTATTCAGAAACAGCATCAGAGCGAGGAAATGAATTGAAGAAAATCATCGATGATGCGACCTATAAGTTCATTCTTGGTGATATCAACGAAGAACAATTTAAGAAAGATGTAGAGAAGTGGAAATCAAATGGTGGAAATAAAATCATAGAAGAATATGAAGCTTCCTTTAAAAAATCAAAATGATGAACATGAAGACCCCCGCTTAGTAAAAAGCGGGGGTGTTTTCATTAAAAATCGAAGTTGTCTGGATCAGGACCAATTCGTTTATTTTCATTTAAGTCAGACAGGCGCTTCATATCCTCATCAGATAGGACAAAATCGAAAATATCGGCATTTTCTTTTAAACGATGGGCTTTCGTTGATTTAGGAATCGTAATGACGCCTTTTTGCACATCCCAGCGCAAAATAATTTGAGCAGGTGTTTTGCTGTATGTGCCCGCAAGCTCTGTGATCAGCGGGTGCTTTAGCAGTTCCCCCTGCATAAGTGGTGACCAGGCTTCCATTTGGATGCCATGTGTTTTCAAATACGTAAACAACGTTTCCTGCGTGAGTTTTGGATGAAACTCGACTTGATTAATCGCTGGAATGATGTCCGCATCTTTCAATAATTCATCTAGATGATGCGGCTGGAAGTTACTCACACCGATGGCTCTGACTTTTCCTTCACGGTACAGCGTTTCAAGCGCGCGCCATGCTTCCTTGTATTTTCCTTCAACTGGCCAGTGAATTAAATACAGATCAAGGTAATCAAGCTGAAGTTTTTTCAGGCTGTCTTCGTATGCTTTTAGTGTCGCTTCATATCCTAAATCGGCATTCCACACTTTGGATGTCACAAAGATGTCTTCGCGGCGAAGGCCTGTTTCTGCTAGACCAAGTTGTATGCCTCGTCCAACACCTTCTTCATTGCCGTAAATAGAAGCTGTATCAATACTGCGATATCCTAATTGAATGGCTGTTTTAACAGCTTCAATTAATTCCGTTCCCTCTTCAACCTGAAAGACCCCAAGACCAAATCCTGGCATGCGGACGCCGTTGTTTAATGTTTTTGTACTTTGTAAATCGTTCATATGAAAGACTCCTTTAAATGGTTTGTTTGTATTCTTTTTGTTCGATTTGATGACTCACCATCGTGAGTATGGCCGCCATGAGCACCATGATGCCGCCAACCCAGCCGGTATGCAAAAGCCCAAGGGTATCTGTCACGATGCCGCCTAAAAATGAACCAATGGCGATACCTGCATTAAAGGCAGCGATATTCAGAGCGGAAGCAACATCGACAGCTCCAGGTGTATACCTTTCTGCAAAATCAACGACGGCAACTTGAAGGCCGGGTACATTCATGAAAGCAAACAGTCCCATCAGCATCACAGTTCCAATCCCGAGTGTCATAAATCCAGCAGTAAAGCTAAGGGTAAACAAGATGAGACTTTGAATGATAAACATATAAATCAGTGCCTTCATTGGCTGTTTATTCGCTGCTTTTCCGCCAATGACATTCCCAGCGGCGATGGTCATCCCGTATAACAGCAGGATCAAGGCAACTGTTCCAGGCGCAAGACCTGTCACATGCTGCAAGAGAGGGGATAAATAGGTGAAGACGACAAAAGTTCCTCCATACCCTGTAGCAGTAATGACAAATAAAAGCAACATTCTTTTCGTCTTTAATAAGGCTGCTTGATCCTTAAACGTTGTTTTCACGCCCTGTTTCAATTGAGACGGAACAAGGAAATAGTTAGAAATCAGTGCGATTAGGCCAATCATGACAATCACACCAAATGACGTCCGCCAGCCGAGCTCATGACCAAGAAACGTACCGAATGGCACACCGGTCACAGTAGCGACTGTTAAACCAGTGAACATAAAGGCAATGGCGCTTGCCCGCTTTTCTTTCACCACAAGGCTTGCGGCAATGGTCGAACCAATCGACATAAATACGCCATGTGATAGGGCTGAAATCACTCGTCCGATTAAGAGCACAGAAAAAGTCGGGGCAATCGTGGCAAGTGTATTTCCAATGAGAAAGACGAGCATAATGAGCAAAAGCAATGTCTTTTTGTTCATAGCGGAAGTCAGGGAGGTTAGAATTGGTGCGCCAAAGGTAACACCGAGCGCATATAAAGAAACGGTCCAGCCGGCCTGACTGACACTTACGCCAAAGTCCTCTGAGATCATCGGCAGAAGACCTACAGAGATAAATTCAGTTGTACCTATAGCAAATGCACTAATCGCTAGTGCGAGAAGGGCAAAGTGATTTTGTTTGTTTTGCATCGTGATTCACATCCTTCTTTCATGACATTTTAATAGACGAAGCCGATCGGCAAGAGTTATTATCTAACATAGATGACAGAAAAAAAAGTACGTACTTTTTTGTAATATAGGTACTAAAAAGTGCCTGTACAGCATCAAAAGGAGTGAAGAGACGTTGGAAAAGAAGAAATATAATATCTCTGTGGAGGCAACGCTTGAAGTGATCGGCGGGAAATGGAAGTGTGTCATCTTATGTCATTTAACACATGGGAAAAAGCGGACGAGTGAACTGAAGCGCCTCATGCCAAATATCACGCAAAAAATGCTCACACAGCAGCTGAGAGAGCTTGAAAATGACGGTGTGATTAACCGCATTGTATATGAACAAGTGCCGCCTAAAGTGGAGTATGAATTAAGTGAATACGGACAGTCACTTGAGCGAATTTTGAATGCGTTATGTGATTGGGGGGCAGCCCATATTGAACGAGTGTATGGCGAGCCGCTTTCAGTGCTGGAAGACAGCATTCTAAATGAACAGTTTAAATAAAAAAGTCCCGCTTCTTGTGAGAGCGGGACTTTGCTTTATATGCCTTTTTTCTGATCACGGTATTTCCCAGGTGTGGTGCCTTCCAGCTTTTTAAAGGAGCGGATGAAATTTTGCGGATTTTTGTATTTTAGCTTTTCCGAAATTTCTTTCACCGACATATCCGTCTCCACCAACCAGTTTTTGGCGACATGATGTCTGTAAGACGAGAGATATTCACTAAAGGAGATATCCATTTCTTTTCTAAAAATACTGCTTAAATAATTTGGGTTGTAGTGCAGGCGTGAAGCGATTTCGTCCAATGTCAGATCTGAGTCAAATTCTTGATGAATGATATGAATGATTTTCTCTGAGATATTTTTATATTGAGAGTCTTCACGCGCGCCGAGCTGATCAATGATGGGTCGAATGATCTCATGTTTCAGCCACGCTTCTGTATCTTCAAACGTTTTAAACTCAAAGATCGTATCATAGAGCATTTTATTATCTTCGACTTCAAACAATTCAATGCCTAGCAAATGCATCAGCTCGATGAGATTGTTTAAAAAACGAGCGAGAGCAATCTGGTACTCATGTGGTCCAGCATTTTTAGAAAAAATGGATTGCAGAAGCACATGTAAATAGTGATCTGCCTTGCCTTGATCGCCTGCTTTAATGGCATCAAATAAATCATGCTGCAGCTGTTTTGGGAAATGAGTCTTAAACGTCTTTCCTTGCTGAATGTGCTCGTATAAAAGAATGGATTTTTTCTCTGCTTTGAGTCTGTATTTTAGGGCTTCTTTCCCTTCAATATAAGCATGTTTGGCCATAGGTAACTCTTTAAATGGGCGGCTGATCCCAATGCTGATCGACAAGCCCAGCTCTTCCTCAATTCGCTGCTGAATTGTTTCGGCTAATTGATTTAAATATTCAGTAAATTCCTCTTCTGACTTCGATTGATTGAGAACAATCGTCGTTTGATGCTGATTGACAACGGTCGGCTGAAGGTGCTCCTCTAGCGGAATAATCTGCTCAATCAGTCCGTTTATCGCAAATAAAAGCAAGTCTGCATCCTTTTTTTCATACGGCGTTCCTTTTAGTGTATCGATTTGGGTCACAAGCATGGACAAATGGGACCAGTCACGAGGAAAGCCTAGACTTTGAAATCGGTTGTGAATCTCTTCTTCCGTCAGTTTGCCAAGCAGCAGCCGCACCATAAAGTATTGCTGTAAGTGGGTCACTTGCTGCTCAATCCGTTCCTCTAGATCATTGTTTTGATCTTTCATTTGTTTAATGCTCGATTCGATGAGCTCAAATTCATTTTGGAAAGGCTGTTTATGCAAAAACGACTCATTACGTGCAAAGGATTCGTATAATAAGCGAATCGGTTTATAAAAGTGTCTAGAGCCAAACCATGAAAATAATAATGAAAGCGCTAACAAAATAAAGCAAATAATAAAGGTGATCCACCCGATTGATTTCGTTTGTTGCTTTAGTTCGGGAATGGAGACAAAGGATAAGTATGTCCATTCGTTATAATCTGATTTTTGAAACGTAATTTGATAGTTTAGTTCATCGATTTTCATATCAAATTGTCCGGATCGTTCTTCAAGTGACAGGACATGTTTGACGAAATCTTGATTTTTTAACGAGTCACCAATTTGTTCTTTTCGATTATGTAGCAGTACTTTTCCGTTTGTATCAATGACAAACATACTATCAGATTGAGAGAAGTCAGGCATGTTGTCAGCAATCACGCAGCTTGGAATGCTGGCGACGGCGATCCCCTTTTTTTGGACACTATTCATCGGAAGCTGCTTGATTAAATTCACATTGTATTTGCAAAAGGATGTCTTTCCTTCTTTTGTTGAGACAAGTGGATTATTTTCTTCAAGTGCCCAGCTGGAATGACTCGGAATATTGAGGTAAGAGGTTAACGCTTTCTCTTGATCCCCGTTTGAGACATGATAAAGACCAGAATTGTTCATATACCAATCTTCCATTTTACTAACAAGTGTAATATTGGAGAGATCGGTGTCGAAGGTTTGCAGGTAATTCAGTTCTTGTTGGACTTGATTATAAAGTTGGAATTGATCTGGATTTAAAGGTTCTGCCAGTGTTTGAAGGAGAGGCGGCGAACTGACATAGTGAGTGAGAGAATGATCTACTGTCTTTAGAATATGCTCAATATTGGATTGCGTTTGTTTGACGCTGTCCAGCTTTTCATTTGAAATATTTTCGAGTGCAGTTTTTTGCGAATGCTGATAAGAAAAAATACCGACAATAATAACAGGAATCGTACTAAGCACGAAAAAAAACGTCACCAGCTTGTAATAAAATTTATACTGCTTTCTTTTCATAAAACCCCCCATTTCAAACGAAACAATCTTTTCCCCTTAGTTTATTAATCCAAAAATCTGGTAGGTTTGTCAATAATCATTTTCTGAGATTAGGATCATTTTCTTATGTTTTATGTAACGTTTTGAGTAGCTTCCCCTGAGTAAATATGATCTGATGATATGATTGTAGACGGATTTTTCATCCTTAAGATACAGTTAACACATGCATCAGCATGAGGGGAGGCTTTATCTGTGAAAACACAGGATGTCACTGCCAAGGGTGTGCCTGCGGCAGCTTTGAAAAAAGAAAAGAGAAAGCGCTTACTTAATCAATTACTTAGTCAAAAATTTCTGTATTTAATGATTTTGCCAGGGCTCCTTTATTTTCTTGTCTTTAAATATGTCCCTATGTGGGGGCTGATCATTGCCTTTCAAGATTACCAGCCATTTCTCGGAATTCTTGGCAGTGAGTGGGTTGGCTTCAAACACTTTATTCGCTTATTTACAGAACCAACATTTTTCATCTTATTAAAAAATACGCTCATTTTATTTGCCATGAATGTCGTGATTTTCTTTCCGATTCCGATCTTATTAGCCCTTCTTTTAAACGAGGTCAGATTGGCACTGTTTAAGAAATTTGTTCAGACAATGATTTATATTCCTCACTTCATGTCATGGGTGATTGTCGTGTCCTTATCTTTTGTTTTGTTAACGGTAGATGGCGGGTTGATCAATGAATTGATTGCTTTCTTTGGAGGAGAAAAGATTAACTTCCTTCTTAGTCAAGAATGGTTTAGACCCATGTACATTTTGCAGGTAATCTGGAGAGAAGCGGGTTGGTCAACCATTATTTATCTTGCAGCGATTACAGCAGTAGATCCGCAGCTATACGAAGCAGCAAAAATGGATGGAGCCGGCAGACTCAGACAAATGTGGCACATCACCCTTCCTGCGATTAAAAGTGTCATTGTTGTACTGCTCATTTTAAAAATTGGTGATACATTAGAGCTTGGATTTGAACATGTCTATTTATTACTCAATGCGACCAACAGGGAAGTCGCAGAGATTTTTGATACGTATGTGTATACAGCTGGTCTGAAGCAAGGACAATTCAGCTATAGTACCGCTGTTGGTTTATTTAAAGCAGCCGTTGGACTTATTTTGGTCATGATGGCAAACCGTTTAGCGAAGAAGTTTGGAGAAGAAGGGATTTATTAAAAGGGGAGATGAAGACCAATGACATTATCGATTGAAAAGGGATCACCGCTTGAGCATGCAGAGAAATTAGCACAAACAATAATGAAAGCGTATACACCGATTGAACTTCCGCCAGCTGGAAGGTGGCACTATCATCAAGGGGTTTTCCTTTGCGGAGTGATGAAGCTTTACGAAGCAACAGAAAACGAGGCGTACTTTGATTATGTGAAAAATTATGCAGACTCACTCATTGATGACCATGGGAATCTGTTATTCCGCAGAGACGAGCTTGATGCCATTCAAGCAGGGCTCATTTTATTCCCGCTGATTGAAAGAACGGGAGAGAAGCGGTATGTGAAGGCAGCAGAAAAGCTTCGGGGGCTTTATCGGACGCTGAATCGCACGTCTGAGGGCGGTTTCTGGCATAAAGACAATTATGCTTATCAAATGTGGCTAGATGGTCTTTATATGGGTGGACCTTTTGCTTTAAAGTATGCCCAGTTGACAGGAGAATTGGAGCTGGTGGACATGGTCATCCATCAAGAGCATCTCATGAGAAAGCATACCAAAGATGAAAAAACGGGCCTTTACTATCACGCATGGGATGAACGGAAAGTGATGCCATGGGCTGATCAACAGACGGGCTGTTCCCCAGAATTTTGGGCAAGATCCTTTGGCTGGTATGTCCTTGCGTTAGCCGATATGATCGAAGATTTACCAGAAGGACATGAAGGACGAAAAGTGTGGAAGGACACACTGACAGATATGCTGGAAAGTGTGGCAAAATATCAGGACGACGAAACGGGTCTATGGCATCAAATCATTGATAAAGGAAGTCATAGCGACAACTGGCTTGAAAGCTCAGGGTCATGTCTATTCATGTATGCGATGGCAAAAGCCATGAATGAAGGATATGTCAGTCTTCGATATGTTGATCACGTGGTCAAAGCGTATCAAGGGTTGATTGAATATAAAACGGAGGAAAAAGACAACGGCGATTTTACGGTGAACGATATTTGTATTGGAACATCTGCGGGATTTTATGACTATTACGTTGGCAGAGAGCGGAGCACGAATGATTTGCATGGAGCAGGCGCTTTTATTATGGCGTTAACTGAACTAGAAAAGCTGTCTGTGTTTCAAAAGGTATGAGGCGGCATCAAAGGGCTGCGGCATGGCTCCTCAGCTTCATCGCTGCCTTTTATTTGTCCGCCTGTCAGGGGAAAACAGAGGGGATTGATGTCCTTATTTTTTCTGACATGTCAAAAGCAATGAAAGACCAATTAGTGGAGAAAGCTTTTCAACCAAATCAGGAGACATACGATGTTCACATCTTCCCTGCAATTCCTGAAAAACTTCTTGTTGAAATAACTGCAAAAGAGGGGGACGTGATGTTTGTCCCCGAAGAAATGTTTAGAACATATGATGACCCTGAAAGCTTTCAGCTGCTTGAAGAGATGCGGGTAGATGGCGAAGGGGCAGGACCATATACGATGGAAGATGCAAAGACGGGAAATACAGTCGATTATGCGGTCCAAATCAAGAAAGGAACAAAGCAGCTAAATGGCTATACCTTTCGATTACACCGAGATATGGTCGCCTTCATACCTGTGTATGCGGAGAAATCTAAAGTGGCACTGTCTCTCATGAAGCAGCTTCGTGAAAACCAATAGAAAAAGGGGTGGGGGAATGTGAAAAGGGTCGCCGTTTGCGGGCTCAGTCACCGTGCTTTCAATATGTTTATCAAACCGCTCACCGAGGATTTTAACGAGCATTACAGGATTACAGGGCTCTTAGATGTAGATGAGAAGCGGTATACACTTTGTCAGGAGCGTTTTCCATCACTAAGGGGCGTCTCATTTTTTCATGAGGATGCATTTGGTCAGATGGTGAAGGAAGCAAGACCAGATATCGTCATTGTGGCGGGGCGAGATGATACACATGTCACATATATCCTGCAGGCACTGGATCATGATCTGGATGTCATAACGGAAAAGCCGATGGTCACAACAGCAAAAGACGCCAAACGGGTGATGGAAAAAGAGGCAGAAAGCAAAGGGAAGGTCACCGTCACCTTTAATTATCGCTACAATCCATTCCACCGAAAGATAAAAGAGCTCATTTTAGATGGAAAGATTGGGAGGGTCACGTCTGTTGAGTTAAGCTGGCTCATTGATACGTATCACGGAGCCAGTTATTTTAAAAGGTGGAACCGCTCGCGTCAATATTCAGGCGGTCTGTCTATTCATAAATCGACCCATCACTTTGACTTGGTCAACTGGTGGATTGATCAAAAGCCGAAGCAAGTATTTGCCTATGGCGCACTGAATTATTATGGGGATGAAAGTCCTTGGAATCCTTTGCAGGGTGAAGGGAATCGATATTGCGGAACCTGTCATGTAAGAGATACCTGTCATTATGAAGCAAGGTGGAATCCGCGGGTAGAGCGTTCAAAGGTGGAGGATGACCATATTGAATCAGGTGAGCAGCAGTCAAAGCAATACTCGAATTATCGCCCGGATGCCTGTATTTTTGATCAAGAAATTGATATTGAGGATACATATGTGGCGTCAGTGGCTTATGATCAGGGGGCTTTGTTAAGTTACTCGATTCAATTTTCAGCGCCATATGAAGGCTACCGGCTTGCGATTAACGGGACGAAGGGACGGATTGAAACAAATGAGTTTCATGTGCCATCGAGAATCCCTTTTCAATTCCCTGAACAGACAATTGCATACTACCCGATGTTTGGTGGAAAAGAAACGATTGAAGTTGTGAAGCAATCAGGTGGTCATGGAGGTGGAGATCCGCTATTATTAGCAGATTTATTTTTAGGAAAAGATCCGCTCATTCCTTATGACATTTCAGCAGGAGCAGAGGCGGGTGCTTATTCCATTGCACTTGGCGAAGGCATGTGGCGCTCAGTTGCAGAAAAACGCCCGATTGAAATAGAAGAATTGTTTCAAAAAGAGACGGTGTAACGAGAAAGAGAGGAGGGACGAGAGATGGATCATGATGGATCAATGAGCAGAATGCTGCGTATGTGTGAGTGGGTGATGAGACTCGCCTATACGAATTTGTTATGGCTTTTGTTCACTTTACTTGGGCTTGGAATCTTTGGCTTCATGCCTGCAACAACAGCGTTATTTTCTGTGATGAGAAAGTGGATACAAGGGCATGAGCAAGTCAGCGTCTTTCAAACCTTTTGGAAAGTATACCGCGAAGAATTTGTACGCTCTAATGTCATTGGAGTGGTGCTGGTCATCATCGGGACGATTATTTATGTAGACCTTGCTTATATTTATCCAACGAGTTGGTTTTTACACGTGCTTCGCTTTGCGATCTATATCTTTGGTTTTCTGTTTATTGTCAGCTTGTTTTATATCTTTCCGCTGCTGGCTCATTATGATTGGAAAAAGCGTCTTTATTTGAAATTTTCCCTTCTGCTTGGCATCTCGTATTTGCAATATACGCTCTCTATGCTCGTTTTCTCGGCTGTTCTCTTTATCCTATTTGCTTATTTGCCAGGGATCGTGCCGTTTTTTAGCATCAGCATTCTCGCATATGGCCACATGTGGCTAGCCTATCAAGTGTTTAAAAAGATAGAGTTTGAAAGCGAGCAGCCGGCAGTTGATGTGAAGAAACGATTCCCGTCTTTCCTTCAATCCAAGCGGGTGAATACGCAGTGATGTGTATGATTTGCTATAATGGTGTCACCGTGAATAAAAGGAGAGATGAGAGTCGTGTCAGTAAAAGAAATTTCAATAGAAGAATTAAAGCAAAAGCTAGAGCAAGAAAAAGCCATTCAACTCGTCGATGTGCGTGAGGATGAAGAGGTAGCAGAAGGCATGATTCCAGAGGCAGTCCATATTCGAATGGGCGATATTCCTGAGAAGCTGGATGCGTTTGATAAGACGCAAGAGTATTATATTATTTGCCGTTCTGGTAAACGCAGTGAGAATGTCTGCTATTTCTTAGAAGACCAAGGCTATCAAGCAACCAATGTCGTTGGCGGCATGCTTGCATGGACAGGAGAAACAAAACCGAAGCAGTAAAAAGAAGTCCTTTCATCGACAAGATGGAAGGCTTTTTTTGTTCATATGTCCGTCTCTATTTGCATAAAAATAGAGTAGCAAGAGAAGGGAGAGTGGCATGTGTGCTGAAGGTAGCTGTATTTGATGAAGAACACGAGAAAGATTTGCAAAGCGAAATCAATCTTTTTTTAAAAGGAATGGACGACGACCAAATTATTGACATTAAATACAATGTGGCGGTGATCTGTGAGCAAGGAGGAGAGCAGCTCTACTGTTTTTCAGCGCTCATTTTATATAAAAAATAAAAGGACCTGCTGAAGGGTCCTTTTGCCATGATCAACTAGCGTCAATATGTAAACGATGCTTTTTGCAGTGAACGCATTGAAAGAGGTAGCCTTGCAAATCTCCTCCGTTCACGAGCCATTGTTTCAGGTTCTCTTTTGTGAAATGTCCACCGCTGCAAATCTCTTCAATATCCTCTGAGAGTTCTTCCTCTAAATGCTCAATCTCTTTCCAACCAACATACTGCACAATCGCGCAAAAATCCCCGCAATGGCTTAACCAATATTCCTGCTGCCATCCTCGGTAACCCGGCGTTCTGTAGATCAGTTCATCTATATATTCTTCATGATCGACGTCATCACAACTCACATCGTCTTGAAACATTCCATTATATGTTTGAGCAGCTGATCCATCTTTAATGCACCAAGGACAAATGCCAGAAACGTCTTCAACAGAATAAAAAGGACCATGATATACATAATCTCGTTCTTTCTCACAAACGGGGCATATCGTCTGCTCTTTTTTAATTACATGTAATGAAACTGGGTCTGGGTTGTACTTGAACGTAGGTAACGTCATATAAACCTCCATTATGTAGAAAAGTGATGATTCAACACTATTTTATCGGAATACACGATGTCATGACAATCTTCAATTATTTCAACGAGAAAAAAAGCCGTTCGGATGAGGAACGACTTTTCTCTTGTGATGATTATGCTTTTTTTACTCTTGGACTTCTTGGTTTATTGTACTTATTTGCTTGTTTAATCGCTCTTCGTTCTTCATTTAATGATTTGTACAGGGATACAATCATTAAAATGATGACAACAGAGAACGGCAAAGCAGCAAGTTTGGCTGTGTTTTGCAAGGCTTCAAGACCGCCTGAAAATAAGAGCACTGCCGCAACTGCTGACTGGATAATACCCCAGCTGATCTTTACACTATTCGCTGGATTTAATGATCCATAGGTTGTCTGCATTCCGAGAACGAATGTAGCTGAGTCTGCTGATGTGATAAAGAATACCGCAATTAAAATAAGAGCTAGAATCGATGTGATCATTGCCAGCGGATATTCATTTAGTACACCAAAAAGCATGGTTTCCGTAGAAAGGCCTGCAACATCGACAATATTCTTTTGCTGTAAGTCCATCGCAGAAACACCGAAAATAGAGAACCAAAGAAATACAAGGATAGATGGAGCAACTAACACACCAACTAAAAACTCTCGAATGGTTCGTCCACGTGATACACGTGCAATAAAGATCCCGACAAATGGTGCCCAAGAGATCCACCATGCCCAATAAAAGATCGTCCATCCGTTAATCCATTCTCTCTTTTCAGGGTCATTTGGAGATAAGCGAAAGCTCATTTGAACGATGTTGGATAAGTATTGTCCAATAGAATCAGTAAATGAATTTAAAATATAAACTGTTGGACCTACCAAAAGTAAGAAAAACATCAGAACAGCTGCTAATACCATGTTGATATTACTTAAATATTTAATCCCTTTACCAATACCGCTAAGAGCAGATGCAAGGAAGAGCACCGTCACAATGATGATAATAATCAATTGTGTGCTAAAGGCATTTGGAATGTTAAATAGATAATCCAATCCGCCATTGATTTGTGCTGCGCCTAATCCTAAGCTCGTTGCAACACCAACAACTGTCGCAAACACAGCAATACAATCGATGGTTTTTCCGATCCATCCGTGCGTTTTATCTCCTAAAACTGGCTGCAGTGTTGCACTGATTAAGCCAGGCGCATCTTTTCTAAATTTAAAGTATGCAATGCAAAGCGCAACAATGGCATAGATCGCCCATGCATGAAGTCCCCAGTGGAAAAAAGTATAGCGAAGGGAATCACGGAAGGCTTGTGCAGTTTCAGTGTCACCCGTTGGTGATTGAATCGCATAATGACTGATCGGTTCAGCTGCTCCGTAAAAAACAAGCCCAATACCCATTCCAGCACTAAATAGCATGGCAAACCAAGAAAAAAGACCAAATTCAGGCTCTTCACCTGGCTTTCCTAACGTAATTTTTCCGATAGGGCTAAAGATAAAGAATAGACAAAAGCCGACTAGAAGCGATACGACTAATAAATAATACCAGCCAAAGTCATTTGTAATGTATGTTTGAATTTGATCTGTCACATTTTGCAGTGATTCTGGAGAAAAGGCTCCCCATAGAACGGCAATAAATGTGATTGCAATCACAATCCAAAATACACTTGATACGTTTTTCACACCATCTCACTCTCCTGTTGTTCTACACGTTTAAGCAGAGGATTTTGTTTAATATCCCCTGTCTCAACTATTTTCAAACAAAAAGAGGCGAGTTTCTCACTCGACCTCTATTTTACCGTAACATGTTTTGCTTCCATTTATCAACCATCGATATGTGAAGATGACTTTTCTTCAATTCGTTTGCGCAGACGGTAGACATATTCTTTTAAACAAACTGCGAAAATCGTAAACGCTAAAACAATGGCGACTTTTAACGGGGTAATGGACAGCTTCATAAAGAAAGCGGCTGTCAAACTAATGACAACTGCAAGGACAATTGGAAGTGCACGTCTAATCATTGGAATCTCTCCTTTACTTCTAGTGCGGCATTCATGCCAGCTAACCTGCCTGTCACAAGTGCTGAAGTAATATTGTAACCGCCTGTGTAACCGTGAATATCTAAAATTTCTCCGCAGAAATAAAGACCGGCCATTTTTTTAGATGCCATTTTCTTCGGTTCAATTTCTTTAACAGAAACGCCGCCCCCTGTAACAAAGGCTTTATCTAAAGAAAGCGTCCCATTTGCATGGACGATGAAATGTTTACAATCATGCGCAAAAGCGCGGAGTTTCTCTTTAGCGAGACCAGAAAATGTCTCCTGCGGATCAATGCCATTTCGTTCTAAAAGGAACAATAAATAGCGCTCTTGCATCCAAGATTTCAGGACATTTTTAATGGATTTTTTTGGTTCATCTTTTAGATCACGATGAAGCTTTTGGAATAGCTCCTCGTCATTGAGCTTTGGGTATAAGTCAATTTGAAGACGGACGGCCGGTTGCTTTTTCAGTTCCTTCACAACAAATCCGCTGCATCTCAGAACGGCAGGACCTGATAAGCCAAAGTGTGTAAAGATCATATCCATGACATGAGTGACGACGGGTTTTCCTTTTTTATTTAAAACACTCACGGCCACACTTCTTAATGAAAGACCTTGAAGCACTTTGTCCTTAATAAAACGCTCGTCTGACGTGACGGGTACTTCTGTTGGGAAGAGCTCTGTAATGGTATGGCCAGCGGCTTCTGCCCATGCATAGCCATCGCCAGTAGAGCCTGTATGAGGCACACTTTTCCCGCCAACAGCAATGACAACGGCATGACTTGAAATTTTTTCATCATTATTTGTAACAATTCCAGCTGCTTGTCCGTCTTGATACAGAACGGTTTTAATCTTTTCATTCGTTCGAATGGTCACATTGAGCACGCGAAGCCTATCTAATAGGGCATCCACAACAGATTGTGCTTTGTTTGAGACAGGGAACATACGTCCATGGTCTTCTTCTTTTAGTTCAATACCTAGATTTTCAAAGAACGAAATAATATCCTCGTTATTGAACTCAGAAAATGCACTATATAGAAAACGTCCGTTTCCGGGAATATGCTTGATAATTTCTTCTACTGGAAGGCGATTGGTCACATTGCAGCGTCCACCGCCAGAAATGGCGAGCTTTCTGCCAAGTTTGTTTCCTTTGTCAATTAACAGAACCGATGCACCGTGTTCTGCCGATGCAATCGCGGCCATCAGTCCAGAAGGTCCACCGCCAATGACAATGACATCATAATGTTTCATGTTACATTCCTCTTTCTACTTTCAGTCATTTCTCTATTATAACGAAGATTGGGGAAGGCTGAAATATGAATTGATTGGTTTTGTGACTTCTGTATTGGATTTGTTACCTGTGCGATGAAATGATGTGTTAAAATAGTTAAGTTGAATATTCATTAGAAAAATGGTGGTTAAGCGCATGTCTAATAAACTGCTTCGTGGTACGTTGGTTTTAACGATAGGGACTTATCTCTCTCGTATTCTTGGTATGATTTACTTAATTCCATTTAGCGCAATGGTCGGAGCGACTGGTGGTGCGCTATTCCAATATGGATACAATCAGTATACGATCTTTTTAAGTATTGCTACGCTCGGTTTTCCAACAGCGGTATCGAAATTCGTTTCTAAATATAATGCAATCGGCGATTATGAGACAACAAGAAAAATGTTCAGGGCGGGTATGTCGGTCATGCTTGTCACCGGTATTATCGCCTTTTCTATTTTATATTTGACCGCACCGATCTTTGCCAAGATTCAGCTTGGAGGATCGAATGAAACGGGCGGTTTGACGGTCGATCAAGTGGTTTATGTGATTCGGATGGTCAGTTTGGGTCTATTGGTTGTACCCATCATGAGTCTTGTGCGAGGCTTTTTCCAAGGGCACTCGATGATGGGCCCGACAGCTGTTTCCCAAGTCATCGAACAACTTGTCAGAATCATCTTCCTATTAACAGCGACGTTTATCATTTTAAAAGTGCTTGACGGTGGTCTTGTTATTGCGGTTGGTTATGCCACATTTGCCGCACTTATTGGTGCGTTTGGCGGTCTATTTACGCTTTATTTATATTGGCTGAAGCGGAAAGATCGGCTTTTGGCAATGCAGCCGAATACAGGGGACTATTCTGGATTATCTTATAAGCAAATGTTTACAGAGCTGTTCAGTTATGCAGCACCCTATGTGTTTGTTGGACTTGCCATTCCGATTTATTCTTATATTGATACAAATACAATTAACAGAGCGATGATTGCATCAGGACATCAGGATATTAGTACAGCGGTTCTGTCTATTGTGACGTTATATTTACCGAAGCTTGTCATGATTCCTGTGTCACTTGCAACTGCGTTTGGTTTAACATTGATTCCAACCATAACGGAATCCTTTACAGCGCGAAATTACAAGCTGCTGAATCGGCAAATTGATCAAACGATGCAGGTCATTTTATTCTTCGTTTTGCCTGCTTCATTTGGTATCTCGGCATTGGCTGGACCAGTTTATTGGTTTTTCTATCCGTCTGTGCACCCTGAGATTGGGACTTCTATTTTGTTTTGGTATGCACCTGTTGCGTTACTGTTTTCTTTATTCACCATTAACGCAGCGATTTTACAAGGGATTAACAAACAAAAATTTGCGATCGTCAGTCTTTTGTTAGGGATCATCATTAAAACGGTTCTTAATATCCCGCTGATTAGCTGGCTGCAAGGAAACGGTTCTGTGCTTGCAACGGCATTAGGCTACAGTGCCTCGATTTTGTATATGTTCATCATGATCAAGCGCCATGCAGGCTATTCGTTCCGCAGGATTTTCAAACGGTTTATTTTAATTGGTATTTTAACGGCAATCATGGCTGTAGTGGCTTATGTGACATGTCAGCTTGTGAGTCAAGTCATTTCATATGAAGGTGGAATGGTACAAGCTGGTATTGTTATTTTGATTTCAATGATTACTGGCGGCGGTGTGTATATGTTCTTATCTTATAAAGTTGGATTGTTAGAGCGTGTACTTGGCAGCCGGATGCCGTCATTTTTAAGAAAAAAGAGTTAAGAAGAGGTGGAGAAGCATGAGGCTTGATAAATTGCTGGCCAATACCGGCTTTGGTTCAAGGAAAGATGTAAAGAAGCTGGTCAAGGCCCGGGCCGTCACAGTGAATGGAGAAGTGGCGAAGCAGGTGAAAGATCATGTCGATCCAACAAATGATGAAGTGCTAGTGCATGGAGAGCGTGTAGAGTATAAAGAATTCATTTATCTCATGATGAACAAGCCATACGGTGTCATTTCAGCAACGGAGGATCTGCGAGATGAGACGGTTGTTGATTTACTAGAGCCAGAGGATATTGCAAGGGAGCCATTCCCTGTGGGGAGACTGGATAAGGATACAGTCGGTCTCCTCCTCCTTACAAATGACGGCCAGCTTGCTCATCAATTGTTATCTCCGAAAAAGCATGTCCCGAAAACGTATGAAGTTCATCTAAAATACCCGCTTGGAGATCAAGACATCACTCGTCTTGAAGAGGGAGTTGTGATTTTAGACGACTACCGAACGAAGCCGGCGAAGGTTGAAGTAGATGCCAACCAAGAGGCAGATACACGAATCCGTTTAACGATTACTGAAGGGAAGTACCATCAAGTGAAGCTGATGGCACAAGCAGTGGGCAATGAAGTGATCTTTTTAAAACGGCTCTCGATGGGAGCTGTTTCATTAGACGAAGATTTGGCCCCCGGAGAATACCGTGAATTGACGGAGGAAGAGTTAGACAGCTTAATCAATCGTGATTAATATAGAGAAAATGAAAAGAACCGGCATATCGCCGGTTCTCAGATTGTAGAGAAACTCATGTTTTTCTACAATCTTTTTTATTTTCACCATCATTATGATAGATGAGATTGAAGGAAAAACATGAAAAAGGCCTCCCACACACCTATCCTATAGCTTTGCTAGGTG
>NZ_RPSG01000011.1:0-94141 GCF_003946835.1 Bacillus sp. 2B09 | reverse complement strand
ACCTAGCAAAGCTATAGGATAGGTGTGTGGGAGGCCTTTTTCATGTTTTTCCTTCAATCTCATCTATCATAATGATGGTGAAAATAAAAAAGATTGTAGAAAAACATGAGTTTCTCTACAATCTGAAAACCTGGTGTATAGCACCAGGTTTTTTGTTTGTTCCAAAAAAGGATATCACTAGCAAAACAAAGACATTTTGGTATATGATAGGAATCTATGATTTTCAGGACGAATCAAGGGAGCTGTTTTTAATATGGAAATGACCATTACAAGAGCATTAAGTGAACTGAAAATGTTAGATAAAAGAATCAGCCGAACGATTGATGAAGCCGTACTCGGTGGCTTGGTCATCGGGAAACATATACAGAACGGATTTCAAAATCAAGAAGAAGTAGAAAAAAAGGCAAAAGCAGATGACCAATCGATTCAAGCATTAATCAAACGCCGAAATGCCATTAAATCAGCCATCGTTGTGTCGAATGCTACGACAACGATTGAGGTGGCGGGTGTTAGCATGACCGTAGCAGAAGCCATTGAACGCAAGACATCCATAGATTACGATATTCGTTATTTACGAAAATTAAAAAAGGTCTACACAGAGCTGGTTGACCGGTCAGAACAAATCAATGAAGATGTGAAAAAGAGACTGGATCAACATTTAGAAACACTATTTGGGAAAGACGGAAAAACACAAGCCGCTGCCAACCAAGAGATCGTCAAGTCATTCCTAGCTGAAAATGAGGCGGCGATCATTGACCCTCTTCGTCTTCGAGTGAAGATTGAACAGCTTTCGAAAGAGATTGAAGATTTCCAAATGGAAGTGGATTTCTCCTTATCAGAAAGCAATACCTTGACAAAAATACAGATCGACTAGTCGATTTTGTTAGTGAGCCGAAAATCGATAGGACTAAACACCTCCGAGGGAAAGGTCATTCCCTCCTCATCTGATGATCATCTTAGGATGATCCATGATAAAAGCTCAAAGCTGAACGTTCAAAGCTGAAAGCTCAAGTATTCAAAGTTCTTACCCATCAAAGCTCAAGATGTAAAGCTCAATGCTCGATCGAATCTGGGAGAAACGGCTCATGAGTGTTTGTTTATCGACTCTTTCGGTTGCCGCCCAGCAGGTTTGCTAACAAAAAGAAAAGGATGTCACTAGCTGACATCCTTTTTTTCTATGAAAACGACAGGAATTTCGCCAAGTCGCCTCTTCTAGCAGATTAGTAACGTGATGTATATGCCAAATGGTACACACTTGTCACATTTGAAGATAGCGTGATGTCGTTTGAAGTGAAAGTCACTGGAACGATATCGTAGTAATGTGTAGACCAGCCTGCATTATTGTATGTACGGTAGCCTGCACCTGCAGGAACTTGAATCGTTAGTGAAAATTGTCCATTCTCGTCTGTTGTGCCTGTCGCTGTTTGAGCATATGATTTGATTGCTGCTTCAAAATAAAGCTGAATTGGCTGATTCGCCATGAGTTGACCACTTGTGTCCTTTAATGTTCCTTTAAAAGTAGCTGGATAATATGAACCTACACGATATTTACTGCCAGAACCGTAATTGACCATACCACCGTCTGCTGCTGTGACGCCTGTTACTTGTACGGATGCTGGTACTGCTCCTGTTTCCTCTGCATGTGCAAAGCTTGGGAAAACGAGAAGCAATGATAGAAAGAAAGCAAACATGATTTTTTTCATCGATAAATCCTCCTTTTTTTTCCTACTATATTACTATCGACAGTTATTGTCATTTTTCCAGCAAAAAACATAAACTTCCCTTTTTATTCAAAAGGGAAGCTGCAAGACTATTTTTTCACAACAACTTTCACTGCTTTACTTTCTCTTTTTCTCACATCTGAAGCCGTCACATACAAGACGGTTTTGGCTTTTTGCGGCTTGATTTTAGCCGTAAATGCGCCTTTGCTATTGGTTTTGACCGTTTGAATGACTTTCTTTGATTTGTTCTTCACCTTGATTGTCAAGCCTGCACCCGCAGTTCCTTTGACCGTTTTACTTTTCACTGTTACTCGATTCACCTTTGGCTTAGCTGGTGCTTTGCCCTTTTTCACGACCGTTTTGAGCGAAGTCGCAGCCTTCCCTTTTGATATCTTGATGTGAAGCACTTTATTTTTGTTTTGATGCTTGATCTTCACACTAAAGGTTCCCTTTTTGCTTGCCGTGCCTTTTCCAAGCAGGGTTTTGCCTCTATACACAGAAATGGCAGCGCCGGCTTTCGCCTTTCCTGTCACCTTTTGATGCTGATCTTCTACTTTGTTAACTGATGCGTTTAATTCAACAGCACTTAACGCGGCAAAAGCATTGAGTCTGCCATGTCCTGTCATCCAATCGATACCCGGAATTTTCGGATCGACAACAGGCTCGTCATTTTCATCATAGAAAACGTCATCTGTTCCATCAACAGCTTTAAATGAAATATCATCCGCTGTATTTTGTAAAATATTTCTCACTTGATTTGGTTTCAGGGTTGGATTTTTAGAAAGCAGTAATCCTGCTGCTGCTGCAACATACGGTGTAGCCATTGATGTCCCGCTCAGGTATGAAACATTCCCATCAGGCATTAAGCTTGGGATATCAGACCCTGGTGCAGACATGCTTAATCCTTTCCCATAGCTTGAGAATTCAGCGGCAATATCCATGCGATTGCTTGCACCAACTGCCATGGCGTACTTGGAAGTCGCAGGATAACCCATTTCTGGAATGCCATCGTTTCCGCTCGCCACTACCACTAATACGTTTTTTTGTGCAGCATAGTTCATCGCATATTCAATGACCTTGCTGTAGTAGCCGCCAAGGCTCATGTTAATGACCTTTGCACCTTTGTCCACTGCATGTTTAATGCCAAGAGCAATATGCTCTGTATCTCCATATCCATACGCATCCAGCACTTTGACTGGGATGATTCCTGTATGTTGATTCAGCCCTGCCATGGAGTAATGATTATCGGCTTTTGCTGCAATGATACCTGCCACATGGGTACCGTGGCCATTGTCATCAATTGCATCTTTATTACGGCCAATCAGATTGGCACCTAAGTCTGTACGAACCGTTCCGCTTAAATCAGACAAACGGCTGTCGACACCTGTATCCACAACAGCGATTAACGTTTGCTTCATTTTGCTTGTACCAATCAATGTATTCATTTGTTCAAACTTCACATCAGCGCCTTTTTTCCCACTGTTTTGGGCGCTGTTTTTCAGCGGCCACTGGTAACCATACTGCGCGTCATTGCTGAGCGCACGATACGTTTGTACAGGCTCTGCAAATTCAACATTCGGCATACTAGAAAGCTTTCTCGCCGTGCTTTTGATCACAGCTTTGCCTGCTTTCAGCGTTTTGCCTGCTGATTCTTTCCCTGCCGGTACATCATAAACATACATTCCTTTAAATAAAGGATTTACTGACTGAGATGTCACACGGTTTTCTTGAATTCCGTAGCTTTTCATTTTCTTTTTTGCGGATTGAAGCGTTTGTCCATCCTTTAATTTAAAGATGATTTTGTTTGTGTTGACCTTTTCTTCTGGAACAAGCTTTTGTTTCTCTAATACATAACCGATCGATTTTCCTTCAAGCTGATCGATTCCTACTTTTTGCCCCACTGCTTCTAATTCCTTTTTTAAATAGGCTGGACTTGCCTCTTTGAGCATATCAAAAAGGGAACGGATCGCCTGTTGCTCTTTCTCTGTGACGATATGACCGCTGAATGCACCATTTTTCTCTACGTCATTCAGCAATGATTTTAATGTCAGCAAATGATTGTACACCGTTTGCTGCTTTTTTTGATTGTTGATGAGTTTAGATTTGAGAAACGGCTTTGTTTTTTGTAGCAGACGTGTCAGCTTCTGACCATCGGCTGTTTCATTGAATCGTTTGTCTTCGATCGTACGAATGGATTGAAGAATTTCACGTCCATGCTTTTTCTCAATAATGATGATCGTTGGCTCTTCTTCTTCAGGGAAAATCGGTTCAGATGGCGGAAGATTCGCACCTTTATACCCGATTGTATATGCTGCATCCTCTTCCTCATCACGGCTGTCTTCCTCTGAACCTAAATACAGCACTTTGACATAGTAAGGACCTGACCATGCATGCGGGAAGTTGATTTCTGTCTCTCCACTTGCTGTGTCCACACGATATCTCGAATAAGTGTCATCCTTTATCGCTCTATCCTTACTTGGGTAGACCGATACAGATAACACTTGTTTGCTTTTGACAGAAATTTGCATATGTGTATGTTTTGCCACATCATCTGCAGATGGCGTAATTTGGTACCATGATTCTTCTTTTTCATTCTGTAATGTACCTGAGATGACTTCACCATCTTTCAACCCAATGGCTTCATTGACACTTGTGCCTTTACTAACAGCTGATGCCTCGTACCCAGGTAATGCAGCCATACATAGAATGATGGCCATGAGTACAACTACACAGGATTTGACCTGCTTTTTAAACATGAAAAGACCCCCTTATCTTTTACAATACCTTGGAAGAATATCACAGAATCCCTTTTAGTAGAATCTATTTTTGACATAATTAAACTCGTTTTAAGCTAGGATTTGAGATATTCAGATGGCTAGTCTAATCGCTTCATAAACTTTTTGCCATTTCAAACGGAAAATGATGCTATTTAACCATATCGAAAAGTACATTACAATCAAATTGTAAGCGCTTAACAAACAAGAGAGAAGGGATCAGCTTGTTCCAAAAAGATCATGTTTTTACACAAGTAAACGGTCGATCAAAGAATGAGATTTTACAATACATTTCCGAGAAAGCTGAAGACCTTCACATTACAAACGATCAGTCAGGGTTATTAACAGATTTGTTGAAACGCGAAGACGAAGTCTCAACAGGACTTCAGCAAGGTTTTGCGATTCCTCATACAAAAAGCTCTGCTGTTCAAACGGCTTCACTTCTCTTTTTAGAACTTGAACAACCCATTGAATGGGGAAGCTTCGACGATTTGCCAACAAGTTATTTATTTACACTGCTCGTTCCACTTGAAGAGGCCAATGTCACACACCTCAAATTACTGTCTGGCATTGCCACAAGTTTAATGGAGCCTGCTTTCATCGAAAAGATTCAACCCGGTCAAACAGCAGACTATTATTACGAAGTCATTGAACAACAATTGAAAGAGGGGATTACACAATGAAAATTGTCGGTGTCACTTCATGCCCAGCAGGGTTAGCTCATACACCAATGGCAGCAAAAGCATTAGAGAATGCGGGTAAACAGCTTGGACACGAGATTAAAATCGAGCAACAAGGAATTATGGGACAGGTGAATGGCATTACAGCAGAGGAAGCCAAGCAGGCAGACCTTTGCATCATTGCCTCCAATCAGCACATTAACGACGCTGAACGCTTCTCAGGTATTCCTACTGTTCGTGTCGAAATCGGACGCGCCCTAAAAAATGCCGAGCAAATCATCACAAAAGCCGTTGCGCTGGTTGAAAAGAAAAAATCTGAATCCCAATAAACAAGAGCAATGCCATATAGAAAGGAGCAAAGCAGAATGAAAGCAAAATTAAAAGTCATTGAAGGCCATCTCATGACCGGTATTTCTTATATTCTTCCGGTGATCATTGGAGCTTCACTTATCGTTGGTTTAGCCAAACTAGTCGGGTTAGGTTTTGGTGTGTCAGATTTAAACGCCTATAAAGATGCAGGCGGGATTTTACATGGTGCCTATTTGATGGAACAGGTTGGCTGGACAGGCATTGGCTTAATGAACGTACTGCTCGCTGGCTTTATTGCCTATTCGATTGCGGATAAATCAGGTCTTGCGGCCGGCTTTATCGGCGGAGCTCTTGCCAGCTCAACAAATGCTGGTTTTATCGGCGCCGTCATTGCAGGTTTCTTTGCCGGGTATGTCGCTCTCTTTGTGAAAAGAAAAATTCAAATTCAAGGCTCTGCAGCTGGACTCGTCCCTCTGCTCATCTTACCGCTCATTACTGTTGGCTTAACCGGACTTCTCATGTCCGTTCTGCTGGGCGGTCCATTAGGGGCTTTGAACACCGCATTAATTGAATGGATCAAAGGCATGGTTGCAGATGGAACAAGTACACTCGCACTTGCTCTCATTCTAGGTGCCATGATTGGCTTTGATCTTGGCGGCCCAGTGAATAAATCAGCTTGGATGGCTGGTAACGCGCTCTTCCTATCAGGTGTCTATCTTCCTGCCATTCTCGTCAATATCGCGATTGTCATTCCTCCGCTTGGATACGGGCTTGCGACATTGATTCGAAAACGCAACTTCTCTCCTACGTTTAGAGAAGCCGGACGAGGCGGTCTTGTGATGGGGATTATCGGGATTACAGAAGGAGCCATTCCCTTTACACTCGTCAATCCTTTGAAATTGATTCCGCTGAATGTCGTCGCTTGTGCTGCTGGAAGCGGGGTTGCTGCCTTATTAGGTGTCCATGACATCATGCCGCCAATTGGCGGACTCTACGGATTCTTCTCAGTAGGAAACTGGTGGGCATATTTAATCGGCGCGCTAACTGGCGCACTTGTTATTGGAATTGGTGCCAACCTACTTGTGAACTTCTCTGAGAAAAAAGAACCCCAAAAGCCAGAACATGATCAGAAGCAGAAAGAAGAAGATGATTTTGACCTTGTGCTAGAAGGATAATTTGAACAAAGAAAGGTGTCGTTACACAATGACTGTCAATGTACATGTGATTCCACATACTCACTGGGACCGGGAATGGTATTTTACCACCTCCCGCTCCCGTATCTACTTAATGAAAAGCGTAATGGACATATTGGACACCCTCGAAACAGATGAACGATTCCATTACTTCATGCTCGATGCGCAAGCATCCTTGCTAGATGATTACTTAAAATGGCGCCCCGAGGATGAAAATCGAATCAAACAGCTCGTCACAGCAAAACGCCTCATCATCGGTCCGTGGTATACACAAACGGATCAGCTCGTGATTTCTGGGGAATCGATTGTACGGAATCTGCAATATGGGATTGAGCGCTGTCAGCAGTTTGGACATGTCATGAAGGTCGGTTATGTCCCTGATTCCTTCGGTCAATCTGCACAAATGCCTCAAATTTATCAAGGCTTTGGAATTGTCGATACAGCCTTTTGGCGCGGCGTTTCTGATCATATGACGAATCACACAGAATTTAATTGGCGCGGGGCGGATGGCAGTGAAGTGTTTGCAGTGAATCTGCCATTTGGCTACTACTACGGAGGAAATATTCCTGAGAAGGATGAAGACCTGCAAGCCTTTCTTTCTGAAAAAATCGGGGCGCTGCAAGCAAAAGCTACGACAAAGAATGTCTATTTCCCAAATGGCTTTGACCAAGCGCCTATTCGTAAAAACCTGCCTGACTTATTAGAAAAAGCCAATGAAATAGATGAGCATAACTATCAAATCAGCAGTTTAGAAGACTACATTGCAGCAGTGAAAAAAGAGCGAACTTCTTTTGAGACATTAGAAGGAGAGCTCATTCATGCCAAGCATATGCGAATTCATAAGTCCATTTTTTCAACAAGAGCAGATTTGAAAATCTTAAACAATCAAATTGAAAACTATCTTGTTAATGTGATGGAGCCGATCCTTACAATCAGCTATTCACTCGGACATGACTATCCGCATGACACGGTGCGTGATATTTGGTACCTCATGTTTGAAAATGCAGCGCATGATAGCATTGGCGGCTGTAACAGTGATACGACGAATCAAGATGTCTTCTTCCGCTATAAACAGGCAAAGGAAATCGCCGAGAATCTTGTGGACTTACACATGCGTCTCATCGCCATCCGGCTGCAAACTGAGCAAGAAATCACGTTCACTTTATTTAATACACTGCCTTCAAAGCGCTCTGAAGTCATTGAAGTCGAAACCTTTATCACAGAACGTCCATTTACACTAAAAGACGTTGATGGACGAACTCTTCACTACACAGTCAAAAGCAAAACCGATGTGACAGATTATGTCTTAGCACAGCAGATTTCACTTAACCCAAGCAAAGAAGTGTACATGCCAAAGCAAGTATGGAAAGCTGTTTTACTCATTGAAGCAGTCGACTTACCATCCGTTGGTTATACACAAGTTAGCATGGTTTTCGATGAATCTAGTGAATCCATTTTGGAAAAAACAGAAGGTCGTGTCATTGAAAATACGTTTTACCGCATTACAGCAAATGACAATGGGTCATTAGAAATTACGGATAAACAGACTGGACGAACGTTCTCTGAGCAAATGATCTTTGAAGACAACGGAGATGATGGGGATTCTTATAACTATTCACCACCGCGTGAGGATCTTTATGTATCATCTAAAGATATCTCATCAGCAGACATCACCGTATCTAAAAGCAGTTTACAGGAAGAGCTCATCATCAAGCTTCAATTGACTGTCCCATATGATTTAGAGGAACGCTCGGAGCAAAAGGTGACGACTTCCCTCCCGATCACAGCGAAGGTGGCTTTAAATAAAGATGAAGCGGTCATCCGTTTTCATGTGAATGTGGACAATCATGCGCTAGACCACCGTCTACGGGTACTCTTTGATACAGGTATTGCATCAAACGTATCACTCAGCGATCAACAGTTTGGCACCATCGAACGTCCAACGGAGCTGACGCAAGAGCTAGAATGGTGGAACAATGAACATTGGGAAGAAAAACCGATTACCATTGAACCCATGCAATCATTTGTTGCACTTCGCGATGAAGCATATGGTGTCTCTCTTTTAACGGACTGCGTCAGAGAATACCAAATCACAGGCGCGGACTACACAACCATTGCTTACACACTCTTCCGCTGTTTCGGAAAAATGGGGAAAGAAAACCTTCTTTACCGTCCCGGCCGGGCTTCTGGAGAAAAAATCGTGGAAACACCTGATGCCCAGCTTCAAGGATCGCTATCATTCTCCTTTGGCATGCACTATAGCCAAGAAGCGGTGAGTGAAGGACACTTGGCTCAGCTTGCTAAACGTTACACCACCCCGGTTCAGTGCTACGAGCGGGCAGACTTTTTAAACGGTCGTTTAATTTTCTCTTTCCGAGATGAAAAAGAAGACTTACAATCTACTTATAGCCTGCTTGACATTGAGACAGACGGGGCCGTTCTAAGCGCTTTGAAAAAAGAAGAGCATGGAACAGGCATTGTCATTCGTCTCTTCAATCCATATTTAACACGTCAAACAGCCGCTTCAATCAATAGTTCATCTCTACAACATGGAGAAACAGCGAATTTAGGCGAAACACCTGAAGGACATATACTGAAAGCACAACATGGATCATTACACATTGAACCGCTCACACCTTGTCAGGTACAAACCTACATTGTAAAGAAAAAATGAACATGTAGGGGCGGGATCCATTTGGATTCCGCCTCTCTTTAATGGAGGGCATTGATCATGCGAATTGGAGGCATCGAAGCAGGCGGTACAAAATTTGTCTGCGGCTACGGAACAACAGACGGAACGATTGAACATATGACTTCCTTTGCAACAGGGAACCCAGAAGAAACATGCCGGCAAGTGATCGAATACTTTACAGAGCATCCAGTTGATGCGATTGGCATAGGCGCATTCGGACCTATCGATGTAAAAGAACACAGCCCCAGCTATGGAACGATTCTCGAAACACCCAAAACAGCTTGGCGCCAATTTCCATTACTCTCAACCTTAAAACAAGCACTCGGTCTCCCTATGAAGCTTGATACGGATGTGAACTGTGCGGCGCTCGGTGAAGCTCGTTTTTCAATGGAAACAGACAGACCAAATTCCTTGATCTATATCACGGTTGGGACGGGAATCGGTGGCGGTGCCTATATTGAAAACCGCCTCATTCACGGACTGCTTCATCCAGAAATGGGACATATCACCGTTCAGCGCCACCCTCATGACACCTATGGGGGCTGCTGCTCGATCCACCATGATTGTTTAGAGGGACTAGCATCTGGACCTGCCATAGAAGGCCGCTATCATACATTGGCACAAATGCTGCCAGAGGAGCATCCAGCCTGGTCACTTCAAGCTTATTATCTCGGGCAAATGACCGCAAATTTATTACTCACCCTTTCACCAGAACGCATTATATTTGGTGGAGGTGTCATGAAACAGCCGGCCTTGCTGCCGCTCATCCTTGAAGAAACAGACAAACGTCTTCATGGTTACTTACAATTACCAAAGCCATTAAATGAAATCGTCACAAAGCCTTCCTTTGACGGATTATCTGGTTTAATGGGAGCCATTGCCCTTGGAGCTGATGCCTTAAAGGAACAAGGAGCGGCGCAATGATGATGACGGCAGATACTCGAACCTACCAGCTCATTCAGCGGCTATTTGAAACGAAAGGGTTCGTGAAACTGGAGGAGCTCACTGCCTCTTTTCGCTTATCTGACCGCTCCATCCGCAATTTAATCAAAGAAGCAAACGAGCTGTTAACACAAGCTGGAGCCATGATCAAGACCATCCGCGGGAAAGGGTATACACTCTTAACAAGTGACCAAGACGCTTTCCTGCTTTGGCTTCATCAGCAAAAGCTTCCTGCCCGCTCTCTCGTACCCGTCATGCCAGAAGAGCGCATACGATTTATGATGAGAAAATTATTGCTTCAATCAGACTACTTAAAAATTGATCAATTAGCAGAAGAATTGTTCATCAGCCGTATGACGGTCAGCAGTGATTTAAAAAAAGGACGGGAGCTGTTAGCCCGTTACGGTATGACCCTTGTCTCAAAGCCTGGATTTGGCTTAAAAGTAGACGGAGACGAATTGCAAAAAAGGACGTGCTACGCAGACTTACTGCTTGAAGAAGAACCCGCCCTATCTCATATAACTGAGCGGGAACAGCTTCATTTCCCTGACATTTCACTTGAAACCATTCGATCCATTGTGCTGACAAATCTATATCAAGAATCACTGCTCATTAAAGATATTGCCCTAAAGAATTTAGTGATTCACTTAGCGATTGCCATTCAGCAAACGCAAAAAAAACAGCGGATACCCGCCAGTACCACTCACACAAAAAGACCGCCAGTGTTAACAAGAATCGCTCAAAAGATCACTCATCAAATAAGTGACACGTTTCACGTCACCTTATCAGAGGATGAAACAGATTACTTGGTGATGCATCTCTTAGCGAATCAAACGTGGAAAGAAATCGATGAGCACCAAATGACAGAAGAAGTGCGTCAGGCGGTGACACAATTTCTCCAGCACATTGAAAAAACAAGCGGTCATCGTTTTGTAGATGACGATATCCTGCGTCAAGATTTGATGCTGCATATGAAGCCATTATTAAATCGAATTCAATACGGCGTGTCTTTACAAAATCCGCTTTTGCATGAGATCAAAACTTCTTATCCTTATCCGTTTGATTTGGCTGTCAGCGGACTCAATGCCTTACAGCTGGTGCGAACGCCAAATGAAGATGAGGCGGCATATGTTGCCTTACATATTGCTGCTTCATTTGAAAGAAGTCATCTTGACACCTCACAAAAAAAGAGGGCCATTATTGTATGCGGGTCTGGACTAGGAACGGCACGGCTGCTTGAAATTAAATTGAAGGCGGCCTTTCAACATGAGCTTGAGATTGTTGAGCTTTATTCTTATCAGGATTACGCTTTTAGCACCACTTTGCCATGTGATGTGATTATTACAACCGTACCTCTCGCACCAAAAGGGAAACCAATCATTCAAGTGAATGCTTTTTTTGAACATCATGATGTCCAGCGTGTGAGTGAGGTCATTCACCTGTTAAACGGACACGGTTCCCCTTCGCAGGAGCTGATGGCTTTTTTCCAAGAACGATTGACCTTGTTGGATGTGAACCTTTCAAGCAAAGAAGAGGTATTAGATACGCTTTGCAGCCGGCTGGAGGCGCATCAGCTTGTTTCATCTTCTTTTCGTTCCTCCGTGCTGGAGCGGGAGCAAATGTCATCAACTTATCTTGGCAAGGGGATTGCGATGCCTCACCCGCTCATCACAAATGAAGGCACCTCCTGCGTGGCAATTGCACGATTGAAACAGCCAATTGATTGGCAGGGAGATCAAGTATCTCTGATTTTCTTGTTAGCCATTCAGAAAGATGACGCTGCCTGCATGAATCAATTTTTTGAACAAGCTGTCGATTTATTAGACAGTCCCGACCGCCTTCACTCCTTGACACATGCAAGAACATTTGATGAGCTGATGCATGTCCTGTTTCAATAGCACATAAGGCCGCCCAAGTGAAATCGGGCGGCCTTTTATTCATCTATTCCTTACATACGAATCAATCGTATATGACATTTTTTCCTTCTTCCCTTAACTTTTTTAACGACGTCAGCATATGATTAATTTCTTCATTGGAGTGTCTTTCCCAAGCGCCTAATTCTGCGACAATTTTCAAAGGGGATGTCGATCGATAAGAACGGGTCGGATTCCCTGGAAACTTTTGATCCGTCAAATTCGGATCATCTTCAAACTCGCCTGTCGGTTCTACAACATAAATTCTCTCTTTGGAATCAGACCGGGCTAATTCAGCTCCCCATTTGGCTGCGTTTAATGTTCCGGTGAAATAGATGTGGTTCGATTGTTTATCCTGATAATTGGATAAATGCAACGGTTCAAGCAGGTCCCCAATCTTCAATTCTGCTTTCGTCCCATGAAAAAACGGCCCAGGATCTAAAACATCTTTCTTGTCATTCATACAGCCACATCCCTTATCGTTTTTGACTTGCGTATAACAGTATACGGGCTGATGCGGGCGGAAAACAGTCTATAAATGAGATGAAATTCGGGGTATAATGATAGTAGAGAGTAAGATGTGATCGGTAAACTCCAGCAAGTTGAAAAAACAGCAAGCATACATACAAAGCAGTCTTCTTGAAAGAGATAAAAAGCTGTTAGACGCCATAAAAGCCAAAGAGACTTTTGACGTTTTATGTGGTTGGCGTGTTGGCACATAATCAATTAAATTCTTCAGGAAGGGTGTAATGAGATAATGAAAGATAGAGATAAGATTTGCCATATATATGCACAAAAAAGTTGGCATATGGATTCTTATATTATTGGTAATCGTGAGGGTTTAATTGAATTAAAGAGTGCTATTGACCAAGCATTGAAAAGTAATGTTGGTCAAGCTGAATTGTTTCCATCAGATTTAGAGGATTATACAACTTACGTTGCTTTAGTTGATGATAAAGAAGAGTTGGATTCACTTATTATGCCTTACACTGATGAGGATAATGATGATGAAAAATTGATACATCCAGTTGATATAGTTACAAGTCATGAAGAGAAAAAAACCCCTAAAAATTAGGGGTTTTTTGAGTGTGAAATTGTTACTTCCCGATGTTCTCTCCATTTTGCTCGATTAATGTTTCATACCAATAAGAGCTCTTTTTCCGAATTCTCTTCAGGTCTTTCAGGTCAAATTCATCACGGTTGACGTAGATAAAACCGTAGCGTTTTGAGCAGCCTTGGTGTGTACTGATTAAGTCGATGGCTGACCACGGGCAGTACCCGAATACCTCAACCCCGTCAGTGATCGCCCATTTGATTTGTTCAATATGTTTTTCTAAATAATCAATTCGATAATCATCCTGAATCGATCCATCCGCTTCTAACTTGTCAAAAGCGCCTAGCCCGTTTTCCGTAATAATAAGAGGCAGCTGATAGCGGTCGTAAATCTCACGCATCGTTGATCGGAAACCGGTAGGGTCAATCTCCCAGCCAAATGCATTTTTACTTAAGAACGGGTTGTTCCCGCCTTTGTAGACGCCATCTTCACCAGATTTTAAATGCTGATCTCCGCCGCGAGCAAATTCATCATTGCCATCTCCTTTACTCGCTTCAACCGTTTGAGATGTGTAGTAGTTAAAGGCAATGAAGTCTGGTTTTGCACTTTTCAAAATATCCATATCTCCCTCTTCAATCACAGGAAGAATGTCTTTTTCCTTCATGTATGCCCATGCAAGGTTGTTATAACGACCGAATACAGCCATATCCAGATATAGCCAGTTGCGGATCGCATTGTAATTAGCCGCTGCAATGATATCCTCAGGTTTTGGAGATGCCGGGTAAATTAGGGCAATGTTTGGCGCTGGTCCGATTTTCGCCTCAGGCAGCAAACGATGACAAAGCGTCATGGCTTTCGCCTGTGCCACAAGCATATGGTGGTTCTGCTGATATAGTTCTTTTTTCGGATTTTCTAAATTTGGATCCAGTGTACCTAATGCTGATCCATGTAAGATCATCATGTTTTGTTCATTAATCGTCAGCCAATATTTTACCTTCTCGCCATACTCCTGGAACAAAACCTCCGCATAACGTTCAAACGCATCGACTGTCGAACGATTTGACCAGCCGCCTTTCACTTGAAGCGCATGAGGTAAATCAAAGTGATACATCGTCACAATTGGTTCAATGTCATAGCGGCGCAATTCATCAATGAGAGAATGGTAGAAGTCAATTCCCTTTTGATTGATCTCCCCTTCTCCATCTGGAATGATACGTGTCCATGCAATGGAGAAACGATAAGCCTTCAAGCCCATTTCTGCAAACATCTTCACGTCCTCTTTATATCGATGATAGTGATCGCTGGCTACCTTAAAATCCGTTGTTCCTTCAGGATAGCTTTCTCTCATATCAATGACTGAAGGTCCCTTGCCATCCTCGTTCCATGCACCTTCTACTTGATAGGCGGAAGTCGATCCGCCCCAGAAAAAGTCTTTTGGAAATGGTGCTAGTGTTGAATATCTCATGATTATGTCCTCCCTTTTCTTAAACTAAGTGTAAAAATGATTGTCCTGGTGTCACTTGTTTTTCTTCTATCTCAATGATATCGCTAAATTCACCGGAATTGGTAATAATCACAGGTGTTGTGACAGAAAGTCCTGCTGCTTGAATGGCCTCAATATCAAACTCCGCAAGCAGTTCACCTTCTGTAATCGTTTGACCCTGCTCAACCTTCGGCGTAAAATGTCGGCCCCCAAGTTGTACAGTATCCAGTCCAATATGAATGAGTACTTCTGCTCCACTTTCAGAGGTGAGACCGTATGCATGTCCTGTTGGAAATACCGTTGTCACGACTCCAGTTACTGGTGCAAACAGCTTGCCTTCTGATGGAATAATGGCTGCACCCTTACCTAATGCGCCAGATGAGAAGGCTTTATCCTGCACCTCTTCTAGCTTGATGACTTCGCCAGATAAAGGACTTTTCACATGAGCTGCTTTGACACCATGTTCATTTTCAGATGCTGGTGCAGAACTAGCTGCAGGAGCATCTTCTTCATCCACAGGATCTTTGAATCCAATCAAATAGGTTAAGACGATTGAAAGGACAAATGAAACGGAAATTCCGATTAAGAATCCTGTAAATCCTTGACCATAGAAGATCGGAAGTGTCAGTAAACTCGGAAGACCTGACGCGATCGCAATACTTTGTGAATAACCGATAATGGCACCACCGACACCGGCAGAGATCACCGCTGCAATAAATGGTTTTTTCAAACGAAGTGTGACGCCGTATACAGCAGGTTCTGTAATTCCAAATACAGCAGAAACCGCTGTCGATCCAGCTAATGATTTCAGCTTTTTGTTCTTTGTTTTCAGCATAACACCGATTGAAGCACCGGCTTGTGAAAATACAGCTGGCGCAGTGGCCGGCTTAATATGATCTTTTCCATGAACCGCAATATTATTTAAAATGACTGGCACAAGCCCCCAATGGATACCGAAGATGACAAGAACCTGCCATGCCATCGCAATTAAAGCACCGGCAAGTGTAGGGCTAAAGGAGAATACTTTCAGCAGGACGGCTGCAATTCCGTTCCCTGCATACACACCAAATGGTCCAAATACGATCAGTGTCAGTGGAACGACCGTGACCAGTAAAATCAGTGGTGTAATAAAGTTTTTCACACTTTCATGAATGACTTTGTTAAAGAAACGTTCGATATATCCCATCACAAACACTGCCAAAATAATCGGGATAACCGTTGATGTATAAGACATTAAGACAACTGGAATGCCGAAGAACGACACATCTCCGCCGCCTTTTGTGAGCTCTTGAATAGTCGGATAGATCAGTGCACCTGCAATCGTCACAGCGACAAATGGATTCGCTTTAAACTTCCTAGCAGAAGTGAATGCGAGCAGCAGCGGCAGGAAGTAGAACAAGCTGTCTGATGCGGCAAATAAAATTTGATACGACGTATCTTCAGGAGATAACCATTTTGCATTGATACAGATGCCTAGAAGTCCTTTTAAAATACCGGCACCCGCCATGACACCTAGAAGCGGTGTGAAAATTCCAGAAACAATGTCGACGAATTTTCCAAAAAGACTTGTACTTTCTTCACTTGATCTAGCAGATGAAGAAGTGGAATCCTCTAATAGATTCGTAAACTCCCCAATCTCTCGATATACCTCTGGTACGGTGTTGCCAATGACCACCTGAAACTGGCCGCCGCTTTCCATGACAGTCACCACACCATTTAATTTTTCAATGGCTGCTTTATCTGCTTTTGATCTGTCATTTAGTGTGAAGCGAAGTCTTGTGGCACAGTGAACCAATGAATGAACATTTTTCTCTGTACCGATATGTTTGATAATGTCTTCTGCTAATTGACGATGACTCATACAAAAACCCCCTTTTTTTCAAAAAAATACGTTTTTAGGCAAAATAAAAACCTAAACGGGCACCAAAAATAGTCGCAACTTGCTATTGCGCTTTTTCAGTGAACGTTTAGGTTTTGCCTGCCGAACAGTCACAATCCTCTAAGACGATCATTGTGAAACCGTATTCTTTTATGTTTATGAGCAAATAGTACCACTCACTTTTTGTGATGTCAACGCTTTCTTTTAAAATTCTATCTTTATTTTTCTCGTTTGATGAGTCGATTCAAATGAATTGATAGATAGAGCATCTCCTCTGATGTCAGATCGCGATGATACGTTTGATACACATATTCCGCGATTTTCTTTGCGCATTCGTACGCCTTCGGATATTTCACTTTAATCAGCTGATATAAATCTTGATCTTCACTGACGAGTAACGTTTCGTTGATGAGACGCTGTACGAAAAAGCGTAAATGTGTGAGAAAACGATAAAAGTTGAGCGAGTCTTCATCAAATTCCATGTTTAGATGATATTTCACAATGGTCAGTATGGCATTCACTTCTTTTGTGATATTGACCGTTGTATTCATGTCTTCATTGAGCTCTGCATTAATAATATGCATGGCAATAAAGCCCGCTTCATCTTCAGGCAGTTCAATATGAAGACGATCTTCAATCATCTCAAGGCATTCCTTCGCCACGAGAAACTCATCTTTGTATAAACGTTTAATCTCCCAAATCAGCGAATTCTCAATCAAGTGGTTTTTCTTTAATCGTTCGATGGCGTAATGAATATGGTCTGCCAGCGATACATGCAGACTTTCGTTTAATCTTCGGTTCAGCTTTGTATGTGCGTATTGGATCATTTCCTCGGTCACCTTGACGACATCATACGGAACCTCTTGAAGCAGCATTTTCATCCGCTCATGTACGGAATGATCCTCTAAGCGGAACACTTTATCAATTAACGCCTCGTCCACCGGGTCGCCGGGACGTCTTTGAAAAGCGATGCCTCTGCCCATGACGACGATTTCTTTTCCTTGTTCATCTATCACACTAATGACATTATTGTTTAGAACCTTTTGAATCTGCATCTCCAAACACCTCCGTCTATAACCAGCCATCTACACTCAAAATATGCTCTCATCTTAACACAACTGTCAAATCACTTGGCGTTTTTATCTGACTTTTGAAATAGATTTCACGATATTTTTACTTCTTTCTTGCTGGTCTGATCCTCCCTCGGCCTGCATACAATACCCCGAGGAGGTGACCTTCGATGAAGGCTTTTTTCTGGTCAGCATCTTTTTTATTCATGTTCATTCTGACTCTCTTTATTCTAGGTATTGTTTTTTGGCTTAGTGGACAAGGCTTAGATCAGCTATGGAGATATGCGCTTATCTGTCTTGTGACAGCCACCGTTCTACACGGCGTTACCACTTGGCTAAAGCAGCATGTCATGGATCATCCATCCAAATAAAAAGGCTGCCCTCAGTATTCAGGCAGCCCTTCCGTTATTCCTTAGATGAGGCGGCTTCTTTCTGAGAAGCACGCAGTTCATCATTGATTTTTTTCGCATCTTCTAAAAACTCTGTTTCAAATCCACTTTTGAGTGCCCACATATAAAATAACAACGCCACAACTGCAATAAGTGCCATATCCCAACCATAATGAATGACGTTATACCCGCCAAATTTATCACTGCCGAGACAGGAAATCGTCATCATCACAAGCAAATACACAACCATCCAAGCACCTGCTTTAAAGTGACGGCCAAAGCCCTTCCACTTCGCTTTTGCTTGATAGTAAAAATAGATTGGCAGACCGATGAGAATAATGAACAGCACCTGACCCGTCAGCGGCCATCTCGCCCAGTACAGTGTCAATGATGCAAAGACAAAACCAAGCGGGGCAATGATGCTGAGTCCTTTAATTCGCAGTGGACGATATAAATCTGTGCCCGTCTTTCTCAGCGTCATCACTGTCACAGGTCCTGTCAAATAGGAAATCAGGGTCGCCACAGAAATAATTTCAGCGAGAACCCCCCAGCCTCTAAACAAAAACAGAAAGATGAACGATACACCCAAATTAAAAAACATCGCTGGACGAGGCACACCGTAAATTGGGTGCAGACGGCCAAGTACACTCGGCATGTACTTGTTTTTTTCCATCCCATAAATCATACGAGACGTCGTCGCCGTATACGTAATCCCTGTGCCAGAAGGAGAAACGAACGCATCTGCATATAAAATAAGGACAAGCCAGTTAATCCCTAGCGCAATGGCAAGGTCAGCAAATGGCGAGTTGAAATTCAAATGCCCCCAGCCATTCACAATCATTGATGGATCGACAGCGCCAATAAAAGCGATTTGCAGCAGCACATAAATGACCGTTGCAATCAAAATCGATCCAACAATGGCGATTGGAATCGAACGCCCTGGATTTTTCGCTTCTCCTGCCATATTAATCGGGCTTTGGAAGCCATTAAAAGCAAACACAATCCCCGATGTTGCCACAGCTGTGAGCACACTCGCCCAGCCGTTCGGCGCAATACTTGTTCCAGAAGTAAAATTCTCACTATGAAAACCTACGAATAAGAGCGCACCAATTGTTAATCCTGGAATGACGATTTTAAAAATCGTAATGAATGTATTCGCCTTTGAAAACAACCCAACTGTCCAATAATTGAGCAGAAAATAAATCACCAGCAGCACACTTGCCACCATGAGCCCCTCAGTCGTCAAAACCCCTTTTGTGACCAAATGGCTTGTCCACTTTGCCCACTCCCAAGGCCATGAGCTCATGTATTGAACGGAGGCAACTGCCTCAACAGGAATCACTGAGACAATGGCGATCCAGTTTGCCCAAGCGGCGATAAATCCAATAAAAGAGCCATGTGAATATTGCGTATATTTGACCATTCCGCCTGCCTCTGGAAACATCGACCCGAGTTCACTATAAGACAATGCGATAAATAAAATAACAACCATCCCGATCAACCATGACAAAATAGCAGCAGGGCCGGCGATTTGAGCAGCCCGCCACGCACCAAAGAGCCATCCTGAACCAATGATTGAGCCAAGACCTACCATCATTAAAGCGAAAGTTCCCATCCTACGATGCAAATGATTCATGTTCATAACACCTTTCGATTAAAATACAGAGCATGTGTCGAGCAAGCGCCTTTCTTTTATAGCAGCTCACCTTTCATTCCATTGGCAAATACTTTCTTATCTGAACTTTTATCTTTGTTCATTTTTTTGCCTGTTATATTATCTCTCAATTCTCCATTTTCTGAAATAGTCGAACATGCTTATTTCAAAAGAAAGCGCTTTTTCAACTGTTCAATCTATTAGACTGATTAACTACCTTTACCCTTATTTTGAAAAAAACAAAACAAAAAAGAAAGAGGAAATGACTTCCTCTTCCCTCTGAACACGTATCATTCAAAGAAAAAAGGATAAAAGGGAAACCCTCTTATCCTTGTGAGATTGCTTGTTCTTTTTCAATGACAGCTAGTCTTTCTTGAACTTCTTCTTCAGACAAATTATGTTGTTTCACATAAAGGTTACGTTCGCTTGTGCGGCATTCATGGCTGCAGCTGCGCATATATTTATGCTCGCTTTCTTCTGTTGCAATCATTTTGCGGTTACATGCAGGGTTCGCACAGTTCACATAACGCTCGCAAGGTTCGCCAGTGAAGAAATCTTTTCCGACCACGACGTGCTCTGTTTGATTGACTGGAACCGTTAGGCGGTTATCAAACACATAACACTGACCGTCCCAAAGCTTTCCTTGAACTTCCGGGTCTTTTCCGTACGTGACAATTCCACCGTCAAGCTGGGATACATCTTCAAAGCCTTCACGCTTTAACCATCCTGAGAATTTCTCACAGCGTACGCCGCCTGTGCAATACGTCAGAATTTTTTTCCCTTCAAGAATCTCTTTGTTGTCACGAATCCACTCAGGTAATTCACGGAATGTCTCAATGTCAGGGCGCACAGCACCTCTGAAGTGACCGACATCAAACTCATAATCATTACGTGCATCAATCACGACCGTATCAGGTGATTGCATTTGCTCGTAAAATTCAACTGGGCTGAGATGTTTCCCCGTTAATTCTAGCGGATTCACATCATCTTCAAGACTTAAATTCACCAATTCATTTCGATGACGGACGTGCATTTTCTTAAACGCATGACCATCCGCTTCGTCAATTTTAATTGGCATGGACGCAAAGCGTGGATCTTCTTTCAATGCTTGCATGTACTTGTCCGTTTGCTCAATGGTACCAGAAACGGTTCCGTTTATGCCTTCAGATGAAACAAGAATACGACCTAACAAACCAAGTTCCTTACAGAATGCTAGATGCTCTGCTGTAAACGTTTCTGGATCCTCAATGGGGACATATTGATAGTAAAGTAATACACGATATTGTTTTTCCATATATATAAACACCTCTTAAATTTAATCAAAACATACCATTTTATATCATACAGGAAATACATACCTTAAGGCAATGTCAGCAGTTCAATTCCATAAAACGGAAGGGTCTATGGTCTCATATTGTCCGATTATTTGACAGAACTTTCTGTAAAATGAGATGATTTAAGAACTAGATGATTTTGTAAAGGAGCATAAGTCCATGATCCAGCCAGAAGAGATCGTCAGAAGCGGTCCTAACCAGTTTATTTCTCAAAAGGGGATTTATCATGAAATCGAGTCACTTGTTACTCCCTTTCAGTCACCAGCTATAGTGACAGGATATGACTCATATCAAGCCTTTTCACAGTACACAAAGCTTCCATCCGAGTGGCCTGTTGTTCAGCATAAAGGTTACAGTTCACCAAATGCGATCACACGAATTGCGGAAGAACTCAAGAGTTCAGATGTGATCATCGGGATCGGTGGCGGCACGATTTTAGATACAGCGAAGTCTGTTGCCGACGCTCTCCAAATTGAAGTGATCATGGTGCCGACGATTCCTGGGACATGTGCGGCTTCTACACCGCTCAGCGTCATTTATGATGACAAGGGAAATTTTATGAGGGTCGACTATCATAAGCGGTCCAGCTATCTCACGTTAATTGATCATACTTTTTTGATTTCATCTCCTCTTTCCTACCTCCAAAGCGGAATTGGGGATACACTGGCAAAATGGTATGAAGCGGAAGCCATTATTCGTAACACAAAAGGCACCTTGCCGCTCATGGTACATGCTGCATTAAAGCAGGCAGTGTACGTTCGTGACATTCTTCTGACTCATAGTGAAGAAGCCGTTAGCAGCTTAAAAACAGGTCAGCTTTCTCAAGCCTTTGCAGATGTAATAGATACGATCATTACGTTAGCCGGAACAGTCGGCGGCTATGGAGGACGTTATGGCAGAATGGCAGGAGCCCATGCCGTTCATAATGGATTAACATTTATTGATGAAACACATCATGTGTTACATGGACAAAAAGTGGCCTATGGCATTCTCGTCCAGCTTGCCGCAGAAAACCGTATGACGGAAGTAGAAGAATTACTTGAGCTCTATCAAACACTCGGATTACCTAGAACGATGCGTGATCTTGGCATCACAGCTCAGCTAGAGGAAGCAGCACATACAGTGGCAAACCATGCTGCACGTAAAGATGAAACCTTTTGTTTGATTGGAGACTATACGAAAGAGCAAATTGTCGACGCCATTCAAATCATTGAGACTTATCAGCCTCAAAAGACGGTCTGAACATAGGGGCAAATAAAAAAGCACAGGCATCCCGCCCGTGCTTTACTTATATTAAAAATCGAAGTTATCTGGGTCTGGACCCGTGCGCTCATCTTCATTGAGCTGATCAATGACACTCATTTCATGGGCGGATAACTCGAAATCAAATACGTTTGTGTTTTCGATGATTCGGCTCTTCGTCACAGATTTCGGAATGGTGATAATGCCATGCTGCAAGTCCCAGCGAAGAATGACTTGCGCCACTGACTTCTCATGTTTTTTCGCAATATCTTGAAGCACCGGATGGTTAAGAAGTTTCCCGCTACCTAATGGCGACCATGCTTCTATATGAATGCCTTTTGCCTTGCAGTAGTCACGTAAAGGCTCCTGCGTCAGCTTCGGATGCAGCTCAATTTGATTGACCATTGGTACCACTTCTGCCTCTTCTAATAAATCTTCTAAATGGTGCTGATGGAAGTTACACACGCCAATTGCCTTAACACGCCCATCCTTATACAGCTTCTCTAGCGCTTTCCACGTTTCTTTATATTTGCCTTCAACCGGCCAATGGATTAAATAAAGATCCAATACATCCAGACCTAGTTTGTTCATACTCGTTTCAAAGGCTTCAAGCGTTGACTCATATCCTTGATCACTATTCCAGACTTTTGTCGTAATGAACAGATCATCGCGAGAGATGCCTGATTGCTGAATGGCTTTGCCAACACCTTCTTCATTTTGATAGGCCGCTGCTGTATCTATACTGCGATAGCCCGCTTCAAGTGCGTCTTTGACTGCATTTACAGCCTCATCCCCATCTTTTACTTGCCATACACCAAAGCCAAGCTTCGGCATTTTCACTCCGTTTGCTAATGTGACTGTATCTGTTAATCCACTCATCAAACAAACCTCCGCTTCATTTTTGCTTACCATGCACTATACCCGAATGTGCGAAAGATCATGCATGAAAATAGACCATGCAAGGGCTACTATGATCTAATTTCATTTTGTCCCATACTAACAATACAAAATTTTTATGTGAATATATTTGTTTTTATATTAAATAGATTTCTACTTATCCCTATACAAACAGCGAGGTCCAATCATCCTCCTCAGAGAATACTTGAATCTCATGCTGTTTCAGCAAGGCAGACGTCACACCGTCCCCAGCCTTTGTCTTCCCGTTAAACTCTCCCCGATAGATCATCCGGCTTCCGCAAGAAGGACTGTACTCTTTTAACACGACGGATGTTGCGCCAAGAGTCTGAACCTGCTTAAGCGTGTCTTGTGCACCTTTTACATACATCTCTGTCACATCTGTTCCATGAACATCAACTACAGAAGCCTGCCCTCGTAAGACATCATGACCATCTCCACCAATAATTTCTGCGGGAGGTCTTGGTGTAGAGAAACCGCCAAGCAGCTCAGGGCAAACTGTTACCGCCTTTCCTTCCTGCACAAGCTCCTCGATACGTTGATCTAATCGATGGCTGCCATTATAACGGACCTTTAATCCCGCAAGACAAGCGCTGACAACGATCATGTATGTTCCTCATTTCTATGTATTGAACGTTTTTTGCTGACTTTAAAATAAATCCATAAAGGCAAACAGAGTATCGTGTACATCAGAAAGGGCAGAGCACAATACAAAACAGCCGCCCACATGGACCCTTCAACTCCTGTCACTCCAAAAAAATAAACAAATAATAGCAAGCTGACAAACAATCCGACGAACGGCATGATAAAAATAGATTTTTTGAAATTTTCCATCATCTCTTTCACCAACACGGCTCCCTCCCTCAAACATCATCACGAATAACGTCAATATATGTTAATTTTACCATAAAAAAACCGAAAGCATCTAGTTTATAGAAAGCTTTCGGTCCGTTTTTTATATCTTTTCCTTCCAAGTCTTTAAGAAGCGCTCGATAACCTGTAGCTCGCCTTCATTAAATTCATGGAGGAATTCTAAATAGGAGGAGACTGCCTGTTCATGAAGCTCATCATGCAGTGCCGCCAGCTGTGTACCTTCCTCTGTCAGTGAATAATAGACGGATTTCTTGTCACCTTGCCGGTGGCAATAGTCGACCATGCCTTTTTCGATGAGCTTTTTCACAGCCTTTGTAATGGCGGGTTTTGATAGTTTTAGTTGTTGTGAAAGAAATGTATTATTGGATTCGTTAGGGTTTGCTTGAATCATAGATAAAATATGAAGCTGTGTAAGTGTCCAATCTTGCTTGAGTGTATCAGTCGTGGTAATCAGTGGATCTGTTGGATCGTTCCGTTTCTTTTCCCTATGCATAATCAAATCTTGAATCGCTTTTAAGACAATCTGCTCTTTTGTTTCCATCTGAACCTCCACTCTTAACTGGTTAATAAAATGGTACTAATAATCAATAAAGGAGTCAAAAGAAATGTGGAGATGAGGAAAAGAACGGGTCATCAGACCTGATAAATAAAAGAACTTTTTTACTAGATTACAAGAGACGGCACAATTTCCTTTTCTTTGCTATCATTTATGATAGGTAACCCTCAATCAAAAAAAGAAGGTGAGAGAATGAAAACAGAGCAGCAAATGGCCATTCGCCAGTTAGAAGAAAAAATAAATTTGTTTTCTTCTGTTGTCAACGGATCGTTCCTATCAACAGAAGATTTCGTTCTATCAAACACGCATATATCAACTGACACGTTCAATTTATTATTACCGATTTCAGCGCACATACAAGATCAACAAAAAGTGGAAGCTGCCATCGAACAAATGCAGCAACAGCAGCTAACATTCAGCACATGGATCACTCAAAGCCTGCTCCACCCCGATTGGTCGAATATCATGCAGAAATATGGGCTTCAAGAAGTGGAACGCAATACCATCATGATGCTTGAACATACAAACGACATCGATCAAAGGACCTCTCAATCGCTTACGATCAAGGAAGTGACTGACGATCAAACTTTTCTCGATTATCAACATTTATTTATCGAACTTTTCGAAGGATCACCTGAGGCAATCGCTTTAAACAGCTATTTCCAGCGCTTTTCGATTGAACGATTACACCCGAGTACCCGCATGTTCGTTGGATATGAACTCAACAAACCGGTCACAACGGGCTTATTGATTGAAACAGCAGAAAGCTACGGTATTTATGATGTCATCACAAAGGCAGAACACCGCGGAAGAGGACTTGGCAGTGACATGTTTCATTACCTTCTGACCCAGACAGATAACAAACAAAAGTGTGTGATGTTACAAGCCTCAAATGACGGCAAACATATCTATCAGCGTGCCGGATTTCAACCAATTGGAGAAATGGTTGTTTTTGAATAGAAGATGACATTTTTCCTGACTTATCAAGGGCAAAGAAAGGTAGCCTGTCTCTTCTTTGCCTCCAACATCTCACCATAAAAATGAATGTACATTCATTCACTCCTTTGGTACATTTAAAAAAAGGAGCTGAAAAACAGATGGTTCGACCAGGCGATCAATTTCAAACAAGCAAAACCTATACGCATGAAGATGTGATTCAATTTGGCGAGATGACAGGTGATCTTGGCAAACATCATACCGAGCTAGACGATCAAGGCAGGCTCATGGTACACGGCTTTCTCACAGCAAGTCTAGCCACGAAGCTTGGCGGTCAGTTTCATTTTATCGGTCAAGAGATGACATGTACCTTCATACGCCCTGTTTATACAGGTGACACCATTACCTGTCAGATGGCCGTCACCAAGGTAGAACCCCTTGAAAAATACCATCGTGTCCACCTTTTTTCCCGTTATATCAACCAGCATGGAAAAGAAGTCATTACTGGTAAAAGCGAAGGTGTGGTTTTAAAAAAATAAAAAGCTGCCTATGATGAGGCAGCTAAACGATCTAATTCTCTTCTATTCAGCATGATGCTGACGATCCATATAAAGCGGCGGTCTCTTTAATGAAATCACTGCACAGCTAAAGGCAATCAGCACAAAAACAGCACCGAATTTAGCCAAATCAACAGATGAACCGGTCATTGTAAACATGACGCCACCCACTGCTGATCCAATGGAAATCCCAATTTGCAAAGCGGATGTATTTAAACTTTGCTGAATATCAGATGTCACAGGGTCTGTTTGAATCAAATAGCTCTGCAAAGCAGGTGTCAGTGCCCAGCTAAGAGCACCCCATAGGACAACCATCACCATAAAGAGCATAAACACTCCCGCTGTATAAGGAAGGATAAACATCACAATGGCAAACGCCATGGTCACAAGCAAAATGGCTTTTCCTGATCCTAGTTTGTCACTCAGCCAGCCGCCAAACCCATTCCCGCCAATCGACGCAAGTCCGAAGACCAAATAACAAATACTAATCCAAAACGGAGTCATATGCAGAACTTCCATCAAAAATGGCGTGAAATAAGAATACAGCATATAATGACCAGCAAGCATGAACAAACTAATCAAATGTGCACTGAAAATTTTCGGATGCCCTAAAGAACGAATTTGTTCTTTAAGCGGCGTGACTTTTTCAACAGGCATTTTCTCCAATAGAAAATAAATGAGTACCATAGATATGGCTGACAGAATACTGATTCCTAAAAACATCACTCTCCAGCCAAAGCTCTCTGTAATAAAAATACCGATCGGTACACCGAGAACAAGTGATGAGCTAATCCCAATAAAAATCAGACCTAATGCTTTCGCTCGATGCGCTGGTTCCACCAGCTTGGCGGTAATCGTCAATGATAGTACCACAACAAGCGCTGTACTCATGGCAATCAAGACCCTAGAGATCATGACAAGGGCAAAGGTGGAACTAAAATATGTGAATACATTGCCTAATGTAAAGACCAATAATGCGATTAAATAAAGACGCTTTCGTTCGATTTTGGCTGTGACGGTCAGTAGCACCGGTGCTGAAATAGCATACACAATCGCAAATACCGTGATCAGCTGCCCAGCTGTCGCAAGAGACACATTGAGATCCTCTGCTAAACTTGGCAGAATGCCCCCGACCACAAGCTCAACTAATCCAACCGCAAAAGTAGAAACAGCTAATAAATAAACTCTCCAGTTCATGTCTAACATCCCTTCTCTATATCATGGCTTTCACTTTTGATACAGGGTGCAGACAAACAAAAAAACCCTGATTACAAAAAAGGAAAGCGCGCTTTTGTAATCAGGATTTATCGGATCCTGGTAGAAACCCTCAAACCATATTATTGAGGTTATACAAGTCTATTTTTTTCTTCAAATATATTAGCATAGCCTTCCATAACGTGCAAGCTGCAAAAACAGAAAATGTCTGCCAATGGCTCAGCAACATAAACGACCTCAGAAGGGCATGAAATGAACTTGCGGACCAACTTGCTTTCTCCCCCATTTACAGGTAAACTGATGAAAAATCAACGAACAAGAATCAACGTAGATCTGGAATAGTAGCTTGAACCGATCTTTACCAGAGAGGGAACGGTGCTGAGAAGTTCCTACTGACATCTTCAAGTGAACCTGCCGATTTAGTTCTGTTTCATACAGCGGTTCATACCGTTATCATGATCGAGTGTAAAGCTGTGCTTTAAATTAGGGTGGTACCACCAGGAATGGTCCCTAACTTAAAGCACAGCTTTTTTGTTTTTTTTAAAAGGAGGAAAAAGACGATGTCAAAGAAACAATTTGTTGAGAAAATTACAAGCATGGAAGACGACTTTGCCCAGTGGTATACAGATGTTGTCACAAAGGCGCGTCTCGTCGATTATTCAAGCGTTAGAGGCAGTATGATCATTCAGCCATACGGTTTTAAAATTTGGGAGAATATTCGCGACGAACTTGATCGTCAAATCAAAGAAACGGGTCACGAGAATGTCTATATGCCGCTCTTTATCCCAGAAAGCCTTCTCCAGCAAGAAAAGGATCATATCGAAGGCTTTGCTCCTGAAGTGGCGTGGGTGACACACGGCGGTGATTCGGAATTACAAGAAAGACTCTGCGTCAGACCAACATCTGAGGTGCTGTTCGCTGAGCATTATAAAAACATCATTCACTCCTATCGTGATTTACCAAAGCTATATAACCAATGGGCCAATGTCGTCCGCTGGGAAAAGACAACACGTCCATTCCTTAGAACCCTTGAATTCCTCTGGCAGGAAGGGCACACTTGTCATGAGACAGAGCAAGAAGCGATTGAAGAAACAGAAAAAATGCTCCATGTCTATGCGTCTATTTGTGAAGAGCTTCTAGCGATCCCTGTCATTAAAGGAAGAAAAACAGAGAAAGAAAAATTCGCTGGCGCCCGCTTCACCTATACGGTTGAAAGCTTGATGCATGACGGAAAAGCCCTGCAAACCGCCACTTCTCACTTCTTCGGCAACGGATTTGCCAAGGCGTTTGGCATTGAATTTTTAAATCGAGAAGGAAAATTAGAGCATGTCCAGCAAACATCATGGGGCTTCACCACAAGAATCATTGGCGCTATGATCATGGTGCATGGCGATGACAGAGGACTAGTCCTGCCGCCAAACATTGCGCCAACCCAAGTACGTGTTGTGCCAATTGCTTCCCATAAAGAAGGTGTCCTCGATCATGCCTATGAATTAAAGGATCGACTCGCCCGCATCGCACGCGCTGACATCGATGCAAGTGATAAACAGCCTGGCTGGAAATTCAACGAATGTGAAATGCAGGGCATCCCATTACGCGTAGAAGTAGGACCAAAGGATATGGAAAAAGGCCAGATCATGCTCGCAAGACGAGACACAGGTGAAAAGCAAGCCGTCACATTAGATGCACTTGAACAAACCATCACGTCCACGCTTGAAGACATTCAGCAGACGATGTACGAAAAAGCAAAAGAACGATTACATGAAAAAACATCAAACGCCCACACAATCGAAGACATCGAGCAGCTTCTTGCCGAAGAAAACAGGTTGATCAAAGCCATGTGGTGCGGCGATGAAGACTGTGAAAACGACATCAAAGAGAGAACAGGGGCGACATCACGCTGTATCCCGTTTGAACAAGAATCCGTTTCTGACACATGTGTCTGCTGCGGGAAACCTGCTTCTGATATGGTGTTCTGGGCAAAAGCCTACTAATCATATTTCAAATTGTTGACAAAGAATGCAAGGGTTTGTCTATACACTGAAGCATCTTATACGATGCTTCTTTTATGTTAAAAAGAGCCAAATATCCATTGACCTCCTTCACACAATCCCCTATAATTCATATTAATATAATCGGTTTTTAAGACTTTAACTGGAGTGGTGATCTATGAAGCGCTGGCTCTCAATATTTAACGAACGTTGTCCAAAATGTAAAACAGCATTAGATGTCTCAAAGTCCAATGCCTTGCAAGGCAAAGTCGTGAAAACATGCCCAAATCTTCATTATCAAAAAGAGTACCACCCTGCACTTGAAACGTATATCGAGCACGATGACATGAAATAAAAAAGACCAACACATGGAAAAGAGCCCTTGCTCTTAGTTGTTGGTCTTTTTTTTATAATAAATCCAGCCAGATTTTAATTGCTGTAGCTGTAATCATCACGGCAAGCGCCCATTGCAAATAAACGGCATTGATTTTCTGACCAATTTTCGCCCCAATCGGCGCAGCAATCAGACTGGCCGCCATTAAGACAAGAGCAGGCATGAACATGACTTGACCAGTCAGCACTTTCCCAGCCGATGCGCCGATCGCAGAGAGAAACGTAATCGCCAGAGACGAGGCAATCGTCATCCGCACAGGGATTTTGAGAATCGATAGCATCACCGGCACTAAAATAAAGGCACCGCCTGCACCTAATACACCCGATACACTTCCAATCACAAAGGCAATACCAGCCGCCAGTCCTTTATGAAAGGTCACCTCTCCATCCGCTTCTGCCCGCTGACCTTTTTTCGGAACAAGCATTAAAATGACAGCGACAATGGCAAGAAGACCATAGACTACATTGATGCCTTTCTCTGGAAGGAAATGTGATAAATAGCTGCCTAATAAACTCCCTGCCAATATACTACTCCCCATATATAAAATTAATGGTCGATGTAAAAATCCGCTTTTTCGATACGCCAGCACACCGCCGAGTGTCGAAAATAGTACTTGAATGGCACCAATCCCTGAAACCTCGTGAGCCGATAATGTCATCACTCCGACAAGAGGCGGGATATAAAGCAGCATGGGATAGTTGATCACCGATCCTCCTATTCCGACCATTCCTGATAAGAAGGAACCAATAAATCCGATGATAAATAAAGTAATGAAAAATGCAAAATCCACGCTGGTCTCCTCCTTTGCAAAAGGAAAAGGGGCTCCCTCATAGATACCCCTCTCCCCTTTAGGACCCTTTTCTCACCCAGAACTTCAGCACATGCCCTTCATCTGTCTGTGTGATCAATTCATGTCCGCTTGACTTAGCCCATGCAGCCAAATCAGCTTTGGCTCCTTTATCTGTTGCATGTATTTCTAATACTTGACCTTCAGCCAAGTCATTCATTTTTTTCTTCGTCCGAATAATTGGCATCGGGCATGCAAGCCCGGTTACGTCTAAAATGTGATCTGATGTCATCTGATCATCCCTCGCTTCTTTATTTTATTGAACATTATCGAATCGCACAACGGTTTGGACCAATTTCCATGTCTCGCTGTGCTTCCTCGTCTGGATGCAGCTTCCCCATATTGGTAGACCGAATGTCTTGATAAGCGTTTGGCTGTGCAGGGAGATCCTGCGTGACCATTTGTCTAAATACGTCTTCATCTTCAATGTTCAGCCCGTGATTTTCTTCAAACAAAGCGCCTAGCTCCTTCCAAACGCTGCCGTCTTCATTAAGCTCCTCCACGATCATAAAATGTGCAGGTAGCACAATCAATTCTGCCGAAAGCGCCGTATATCGTGTATAAAGGGTTTCCCTCAAATCACCTACCCAGTCCTCCGCCATACCGGCTAGATCCGGTCGTCCGATTGAATCAATGAACAAAATATCACCTGAAAGGAGATAACGGTCGTCTACGATAAAAGAGGTTGAACCAATCGTATGGCCTGGTGAATAAAGGGCGTGAATATCAATCTCCGCCGCTCCAATCGTCACACGCTGCCCTTCTTCAAGGTGATTGTACGCAAATGTCACCTCTTCGGCGTCTTTTGGCGGTAGCCAGTAGATGGCGCCAGTCTGTTCAGCCAGCTTTTTCCCGCCAGATATATGGTCCGCATGAAGGTGCGTATCAAACACATGCGTCACTGTGACATGATGCTTTTTAGCAAATTGCGTATAGACCTCCGTCATTCTAGCTGCATCAATAATCGCAGCTTCCCCATTCGACATGATCATATAGGACAAGCAACCCTTGCCCATTCGCACAAATTGGTACAACTCTCCACCGCCAGTTAAATCACCGATCTTCACTGGCTCTAAATGCTCACTCCATGCCTTCATGCCGCCTTGCAAATAATGGACCGTTCTGCCTGCCTCTGACAGCATCTCTGCCACCATAATAGAGGAGCCTTCTTTCGCACAAACGACCAGTACATCTAGGTCATCCGGTATGTTCTCCACCATATCCTCTACGCCATCAAGAAGCTCAAAGTAAGGCACATTTAAATATTCAACGGCTTTCCCTTCAATTTTCCAGTCCTGCACATCTGTTTCGTTTCGTACATCCAACAAAAAGATCGGCTCTTTGTTGATGATCTTTTTTGTTAACTGTTCTGCTGTCATTGCTTTTACAGTCATCGGTTCATTCAGCTCCTATTTTTCAATCTCTCCTGTCCAGCTGTTCATGCCTGGCACTACATTGATCAATTGATGAAATCCTTTTTCTTTTAACTTTTGAGCGGCTAATTCACTTCTTCTGCCTGAATGACAGATGAGGTAAATGAGCGTCTCTCGGTTCAATTCTTCAGCACGTTGTTCCACCTCGCCAAGAGGAATGTGAACAGCTCCTGGAATATGGCCCGCTTCATATTCATCTGGCTCTCGTACATCTAAAATAAACAATGACTGATCTTCTTTTACCTTCTGTTGAAACATGTTCAACGACATTTCCGAAATCATTGACTGCTCTTCCTGTTTCGCTCCGCCTTTACGAATCAAATGATGAAGCACCTGTCCTTCTACTTTTGTGCCTAAAAATTCATGACCGGCGCTTTTTGACCAAGCTGCTAAATCCGCTGTAGACCCTTTGTCAGTTGCTTGCACTTCAAGCACATCTCCTGGCAAGAGCTCATTCATTTGTTTTTTCGTTTTGACAATGGGCATTGGGCATGCCAATCCTTTTGCATCTAGAATTGCTGTTGGTTGCTGCATTGTTTTTCCTCCTTTTATAGGGGTGGGGGTATATTACAAAGCCTATTGATACCTATAATCGCCAAGCATTCATGCCACCCTTGATATTCGTAATGTGGGTAAATCCCTGTTTTTTTAACAATTTAGCCGCCTGCATACTTCTCATCCCGCTTTGGCAGATCACATACACTTCTTTGTCTTTCTCAAGCTCATGCGCTCGATTCCTTAACTGTGGTAAGGGGATATTTTGAAAGCCTTTTATATGATTTGTTTGAAATTCTAAAGGTGATCGCACGTCTATCAGCTGTTGATGCCGACTATGCAATTTAGGCTTCAGATGAGCTGCGTCCATTTGTTTCACACCCCGTACGGGAAGAAAACGGCTCACAAGCAAAGCGATCACCATGATGAGCAAAAGCATTTGAATCATGTATGGACACCCCCCTAGATAAATAAGTTCACATTCCCGATTTCTGCCTCTGCTAAATACGCTGCCACACCGGCATATTGAATGTCTGCTAGTAATTCATCCTCCTGCAGCCCTAAAAGATCCATCGTCATCGTACAGGCCACGAGGTTGATCTCTTGTTCCTTCGCCATATCAATGAGCTGCGGCAGGGTCATGGCATTGTGTTTGTTGATCACATGCTTGATCATCTTCGGCCCCATTCCTGCAAAATTCATCTTTGACAGCCCCATTCGATCAGCGCCGCGCGGCATCATTTTGCCAAACATTTTTTCTAAAAATCCCTTCTTCAGTGGCACCATCTCTTCCTGACGCAAGGCATTCAGCCCCCAAAAAGTATGAAAAATCGTCACCTCGTGATCATAAGCTGCTGCGCCATTTGCAATAATGTAAGCGGCCATCGCTTTATCATAATCTCCACTAAATAAAACAATTGTTGTTCGTTTTTTCTGTTCCTCCATCATGATCCTCCTTATATAAATTACCCATGGGGGTATATTAAAAACAAAAAATATATACACATACCGGTAAGGGTATATTATAACAAGTAAAAAAATTCGTCAACCTCCAAAGGCTGAGGAATTTCTTACCGGCTTTTCACCAAGAGTTCAACCGCTTCTTTGACAAGCCCCTCTGTATCCTTGCCTTGTTCAAGACTTTCACGGACACATTGTTCAAGGTTTGTACTCACAATCACACCCATCGCCCGATCAATGGCATTGCGTGATGCAGATAGCTGCGTCACCACCTCACGGCAATCCTTTCCCTGCTCCATCATGGCAAGAACCCCTTTAATCTGCCCTTCAATCCGGCGAAGACGATTCTTCATCTGCTGATTATACTCCACGTTTAACACTCCTTTCTCTTTTCCCTATGATCAAATAGTATACCCTGACAGGTATTTAGTCAAACATGATGAATCATTACAAAAGAGCTACTGAGAGCAAATGTCGCAGCAGCCCGTTCTCTTTAAGCACTCGCTTCCTCTCTAGAGCGCTTATTTCCTTTGTAAATAAAATAAAGAGCGATCAGCATAAAGAACAATGCCAATATGCGTTTGAGATCAAGTGAAATCATTAGGCTATGGAACCAGCCAAAATGATCGATGACCATTCCAATGACAAGCTGCCCAGCAATCCCCGCAATATTCGCAGCAATGACACCGATTTTTGGAACAGCGACCACTGTCAGGATTAAATAAGCCGTTCCAAGAAAAGCCGCACTCAACTGCCACTTTGGTGCATGCAAGAGATTCAACAGATGTCCGCTCCCAAAGAATAAAATCAGAATGGTCAAAAACATCGTACCCGTTAAAAAGGTCAAAAAGGTCGTTTCAATCGTACCTGCTCTCCTGCTAAACGTACCGTTTATGGAAGATTGCGCACTTAACGTAATGCCTCCGATGAAAGTAAATAAAATTAACAATAATGCCATATCGAGTTTCCTCCTAATGAATAAGAATAAGGGCAATGATCATCGAAATGACCGCAAATACCTTCTCTTTGTTTACTCTCGTTCTCTGACTCCCAAGCCAGCCAAAATGCTCAATCACCATACTCATCATCAGCTGACCAATAATGACAGCAACCATCGTTACCCCCACACCAACGAATGGAACACTCACCACAATTGACGTTAAATACACAACCCCCATCGCTCCGCCAAGTAGCGACCATTTTGGTGCCTTCAACGTATAGGAAAGGTCACCTTTGCCAACAAAGAGCCACAATAAACCCATAATAATTGAACCGACAAAAAAGTTATAAAAACTCGTTTCTAACTGTCCAATTGACTTCCCAAGCTCCGCATAGATGGCTCCTTCAAAACTAAGTGCCGCACCGGCTAATAGTGCAAGCACATAAAAAATTAAACGCATCATCAAATCTCCTTTGATTCAAATATTTATATATCTAGATAAACAGATATATAGAGTAGAAAAAAACAGAAATCACACATCCTTTAGATCTCTGTTTTCATATATTGTCCGATCTGTTGGATAAATTCTTCATTTCGTCTATAGTATGTCCATTGTCCATGCCGTACCGATTCAAGCAGACCAGCCTTTTGCATCAAATGTAAGTAGCTAGAGACCGTTGATTGAGAAATTTGCGCCTTTTCTTGAATATCTCCAACACAAACGCCCCCCTTATAACTAACCTCCTTCGGTAAATGAGCGCCTTGCTTAGGAAAATGCTTCTCAGGTTCCTTGAGCCACTTTAAAATATTCAACCTTGTTTCATTCGATAATGCCTTAAACACATCAATAGGTTCCATGGCAGACATTGTATATCTAGAAATACCGATATGTCAAGTTGTGCTGTTTTGGAAGAAAATAAATCAGAAAATTATTAATAAGAGCTTTATGTTAAAATTCTCGCTATTAGTTTATATGAAATTTTTGGGAATAATTGAAATACTTCTGTTACAATAATAATAAAATTGGCTTCAAAGAAGAGGAGAGTTATCGATGATTGAAAGCTTTCAAGATTTATACGAAACTAAAAGAATAAAAACTGATCACTTACTTATTGGGAATGGTTTTTCAATAGGCATTTGGCAGGACTTTAATTATAAATCACTATATGATAACCAAAAGGAGTCACTCAAAAAACAAGATAGATTATTATTTAGTGAATTAGAAACAACAAACTTTGAGTATGTCTTAGAGAACTTAAAGCGAGCTATAAGTATAAATAAAATATTCAATCATAATAATAAAGAACTTTCGTACAGTTATGAAAATGTTAAACAGGCATTAATAAATGGAGTTGCAAATGTTCACCCCAATAATTTTGATAGACAGTTATATAGTAAAATAGGAGCTAATCATACGTTTAATATATTTAAAAAGAGTATCTTCACAACTAATTATGATCTTATACCTTATTGGTTACATATTAAATTGTCTAAAAAAGAAAGGGCAATCAATGATTTTTTCAGATTGAATGGATTAGATTTCTTAAATTTTGCACCTTCAAAAAATACCAAGTCCTTAAACTTATATTATTTACATGGCGGACTACACATATTTGTTAATAAGGTAGACTTAATTGAAAAAGTTAAAAAAAATAATCAGAACTACCTAATTGATGCAGTCATTGATTCTATGGAAAATAATAATATACCGCTCTATGTTTCAGAGGGCAATTGGGAAGATAAGTTAGAGCAAATTCAGTCAAATAAATATTTAAGGTTTTGTCACGAAGCACTATCAGAAATAGACGGACATCTAACTATTTATGGACATGATTTAAGTGAATCTGCGGACAAACATATAGTAGATGCGATTAACAAATCTAAAGTTGAAGTTATCGCGTATGGTATTTATGAATTAGATAAAAAAGAGTCAATTTCCGAAAGAATTAGAGCGTATTTCCCTGAAAGGAAAATACATTTTTTTGACTCAAACAGTTTTGACAAATCAGTTGAAATTTTAGCTAATATTTAGCTCGATAAAGTAGTTTTAAATTTTATTCCAGAGTTAAAATAATTAAAAACGGTTATAAATGATGTAAATGTACACCTTTTATATCAACAGCACCTTAAATAGTAATGCGAAAGCAGGTGACCCATGCCAAACAACCAAACACCCAACCCACTCATCAATGAAAAATCCCCGTACCTCCTTCAACACGCCCACAACCCAGTTCACTGGTACCCGTGGGGGCAAGAAGCCTTCGACAAAGCGAAACGTGAAAATAAACCGGTGCTTGTCAGCATCGGCTATGCCACTTGCCACTGGTGCCACGTCATGGCACACGAAAGCTTTGAAGATCAACAAGTCGCTGACATCCTAAACGAGCATTTCATTTCAATCAAGGTCGATCGTGAGGAGCGTCCAGACATTGACTCGATGTATATGTCCGTTTGTCAGATGATGACGGGACAAGGAGGCTGGCCGCTCAACGTGTTTGTCACGCCTGATCAAAAGCCTTTTTATGCGGGGACATACTTTCCAAAAAGAAGTGCTTACGGCCGTCCCGGCTTCATTGAAGCACTGACGCAATTGCTGGATGCGTATCACAACGATCGTGATCATATTGAATCATTGGCAGAAAAGGCAACAAATAATTTACGGATCAAGGCAGCAGGGCAGACAGAAAATACGCTCACTCAGGAGTCGATTCACAAAGCCTATTATCAGCTCATGAGCAGCTTTGATACACTGTATGGCGGCTTCGGTTCTGCGCCTAAATTTCCTGCGCCTCATATGCTCACGTTTCTCATGCGCTATTTTGAATGGACAGGGCAAGAAAATGCGTTATATGCTGTCACAAAAACGTTAAACGGCATGGCAAACGGCGGTATTTATGATCATATTGGTTCTGGATTTACTCGATATTCAACCGATGAAAAATGGCTTGTGCCGCATTTCGAAAAGATGCTGTATGATAACGCCTTGCTGATAGATGCCTACACCGAAGCCTATCAAATCACTCAACACCCTGAGTACGAAAAGCTTGTCCAAGGCCTCATTCAATTTATCAAACGAGACATGATGAATCGTGACGGCTCTTTTTATTCGGCAATCGATGCCGATTCAGAAGGAAAGGAAGGGCAATATTACGTTTGGACAAAAAAGGAGATCATGACCCATTTAGGCGATGACCTCGGCACTTTATTTTGTGCGGTCTACCACATCACAGAGGAAGGAAATTTTGAAGGACAGAACATCCCTCATACCATTTCCACCTCATTTGATGACATCAAGGCAGCATATTCAATCGACGACCAAACCCTTTATTCTAAACTGCAATCCGCTCGAAACATCTTACTCACTGTAAGACAGCAGCGACCTGCACCGCTGATCGATGACAAGGTACTCACATCGTGGAATGCGCTGATGATCTCCGCACTTGCCAAAGCAGGGAGTGTCTTTCATGAAAAAGAGGCTATCCGCATAGCAAAACAGGCAATGTCTTTTCTAGAAACACACCTCGTCCAGCAGGAACGGCTCATGGTCCGCTACAGGGAAGGGGACGTAAAGCATCTAGGCTTTATCGAGGATTATGCGCACATGCTCACAGCGTATATGTCTTTATACGAAGCGACCTTTGACCTAGATTGGCTGACAAAAGCCAGAGCCGTTGGTGAAAATATGTTTGAACTATTTTGGGATGAGCAAATCGGGGGCTTTTTCTTCTCAGGCTCAGATGCAGAAGCGCTTATTGTTCGTGAAAAAGAAGTATACGACGGGGCCATGCCGTCTGGTAACAGCACTGCACTCCAACAGCTTCTGAAACTAAGCAGAATGATTGGACGTCAAGACTGGATCGAAACACTAGAGAAGATGTTCAGCGCCTTTTACGTAGATGTCTCTTCCTATCCAAGCGGACATACCGCCTTTTTACAAGGACTATTGAGCCAATATGCCGCAAAACGAGAAATCATTATTCTTGGGAAAAAGGGCGACCCGCAAAAAGAACAGCTTCTACAAGCATTGCAAAAACGATTCATGCCATTTGATCTCATTTTAACTGCCGAAACAGGGCAAGAATTAGCAAGGCTCGCACCTTTTGCAAAAGATTACAAAACGATCAACGACAGTACGACAGTCTATATTTGTGAGAACTACAGTTGCCGCCAGCCGATCACCAATCTCGACGAAGCGATGGAACAATTATTTCAAATTTGAGCTGTCATATGATGACTATGAGAAGACAAAATGAGGACAAACAGATAAAAAAAATGTCAATCCGCTAACAATTCGTCTGTACGGTTTTATTTTTCCTCTAAAACGGTTAGAATGCGCACTAGATGTTCTCATACCGAAGGGAGAGAAAATAATTGAAAAAAGTATCATATACACTCATTGCTTGTCTGTTATCAGTGGGGCTTGCAGCCTGCTCATCAAACGATGCGAAACAGGATAAGCAAAACGATTCAGCCAACAGCAAGGAAACAACACAGGCTGACCAAAAAGAGCAGCAAAAGCAAATGGAAGAGATGCAAAAGAAATTAGACGCACAAAAAATTGATGATCAAAAGGTCGTTGCGACCGTCAACAAAGATAAAATCACAGGAAGTGAATACAATAGCGCCTTATCGACCATTCAAGGTCAGCTTCAGCAGTCAGGACAAGACCCAACATCTAAAGAAGGCGCAAAAGCTGTCAAAAAGCAAACCATTGATGCGCTAGTAGGTCAAGAGCTCATCCTGCAAGATGCTGAGAAGAAGGGCTATAAAGCCTCTGACAAGCAAGTCGATAAGCAGCTAAAAGAAGAAAAGAAACAATTTAAAGACAATGCTCAATTTGAAGAAGCACTCAAAAAGAGCGGACTGACAATGGATCAGCTGAAAAGTGATATTGCCGACAGCATCAAATACAGCCAATATGTCGACAAAGAAATTAAATCAGCCTCTGTGTCTGAAAAAGACGTCAAAGCGTACTATGACCAATACGCCGAACAAATGAAAAAACAAAAACAAAAAGCACCTGATTTCAAAGACGTCAAATCACAAATCAAGAAGCAGTTAGAATCTCAAGAAAAGCAAAAAGAAGTACAAAAAGAAATTGATCAACTAAAGAAATCTGCAAAAATTGATGTATCGATTTAACCACTATTAAAAATCCGCCATTGTGCGGATTTTTTTCATCACTTCATGAACTGTTTTTCCAAAATAATGACAAAAGCCTCATCATAAACATCTACTCCATCCGATATGATGGGAGTACAAAAGAAAGCGTTATCAATTCTTTTGTCTCTGAAAAAGTACAAGATCAAAGACAGACCTCGTACTTTTGTTTCAGTCATATCTACAAGAGGAGGATGTTTATGTTCAAATGGTTTAAACCAGCTCCGCATATCGACAGGCTCGATGATGCCAAAACAGACGAAACCTATAAACGGCTGCGGCTGCAAGTCTTTTTGGGAATCTTTATCGGATATGCGGGCTACTATTTGCTGCGCAAAAATTTCGCATTTGCCATCCCTTATTTACAGGAAGAGGGGTTCACAAAAAGTGAATTAGGCTTTGTACTAGCGGCCGTTTCCATCGCTTATGGCTTTAGTAAATTCATTATGGGGATGATCTCAGACCGATGTAACCCAAGATACTTTTTAGCCGCTGGACTCTTTCTATCAGCTCTTATCAATATTCTATTTGTCTCATTTCCATGGGTGACATCCAGTGTATGGATCATGTTTTTATTCATGTTCTTAAACGGCTGGTTTCAAGGAATGGGGTGGCCGCCATGCGGACGAACGATGGCGCATTGGTTTTCGGTGAGTGAACGTGGAACGAAAATGTCGATTTGGAACGTCGCTCACAATATCGGTGGAGGAATTCTTGCACCGCTTATTACATTAGGAATTGTTTTGTTTGCGACGTGGAAAAGTATCTTTTTCTTCCCTGCCATCATCGCCATTATCGTCTCCTTCGTCATCATTCTTCTCGTACGGGACACCCCGCAATCCGCTGGTCTTCCGCCAATTGAAGAATACCGAAATGACTATCCGGCACAACAATATGAAGATCAAGAAAAAGAATTAACCGTAAAAGAGATTTTGTTTAAATATGTACTCAACAACAAATTCCTTTGGTATATCGCCATTGCCAACGTCTTTGTGTACTTTGTCCGTTATGGGGTCGTAGACTGGGCACCTACCTATTTAACAGAAGCAAAAGGATTCTCACCAGAGCATTCACGCTGGTCTTATTTCCTTTATGAATATGCAGGCATCCCTGGTACATTATTGTGCGGGTGGATTAGTGACCGCTTCTTTAGAAGCCGCCGCGCACCTGCTGGCGTCCTCTTTATGATTGGCGTATTAATTGCGGTTCTTGTGTACTGGTTAAACCCTGCTGGCAATCCAATGGTTGATAACATTGCCCTCATCAGCATCGGGTTTTTAATTTACGGACCCGTCATGCTCATTGGACTGCAAGCCATTGATCTCGCTCCGAAAAAAGCCGCTGGCACTGCTGCCGGGCTGACAGGATTCTTTGGATATATTGGTGGCTCTGCTTTTGCTAATGCCATGATGGGTGTCGTCGTCGATCACTATGACTGGACAGGAGGTTTCATTTTACTAATTGGTTCTTGTATCCTTGCGATTGTGTTCCTCGCCATGACATGGAATACAGGAAAGCGCGTAGAGCAAGCTTAATGAAAATCACATAAAAGATTCATCTCCGCCCAACATGCCCTTTACATCTATTTCTTATGATGGAGGCAGTTACCGTAAAAGGAGGATAAAATATGAAGAAAAGTAGATTACTTGCTTTCGTGTTACTCTCTTTTGCTTTACTGTCTTTTGGTTGGGTGCCGACCACCATATCGGCACATGAACATCTTTTATCTCCAGATCGCATTTTAACCGTTGCACACCGCGGAGCATCAGGGTATGCCCCAGAGCATACCCTAGCTTCCTACAAGCTCGCCACAAAGATGAATGCAGATTACCTCGAACTCGACCTTCAAATGACAAAGGATGGACACCTCATCGTCATGCACGATGAAACGGTTGACCGGACGACAAACGGAACAGGCTGGGTCAAAGACCTCACACTTGCCGAAATCAAACAGCTCGATGCCGGTGCATGGTTTAACGAAGCCAACCCCGACAAACAAAATACCCACTATATTGGACAGCAAGTCCTCACATTAGATGAGGTATTACGCTACTTCGGTAAACGAGAAAATTATTATATTGAAACCAAAAAACCAGACATCTATCCACAAATGGAAGAAAAGCTATTGGCCGTCTTAAAGAAACATCATCTTCTTGGAAAACATACGAGAAAAGGGCAGGTCATCATCCAATCTTTCAGCCAAGAAAGTCTATTAAAATTGCAGAAACTCGCCCCTCGGCTTCCAAAAGTACAGCTTTTAGACAGGGCGCAAATGACATCTATTACAGATGATCAGCTCGACTTCATCAAATCGTATGCAGTGGGGGTCGGACCGAATTTTAGAGCTTTGACACTTGAAAATGTACAGCAGGTCAGAAGCCACGGACTCCTCCTTCACCCATATACAGTAAACAGTGAAGCAGACATGACACGTCTTCTGCAATACGGCGTCACCGGTCTTTTCACCAACTTTCCAGATGTCTTTCAGCGTGTCAAAGCTTCTCTGTAAACGACAAAAGCCTTGCGGGTCCACTCCGCAAGGCTTTTGATTATTTCATCGTTTGATCAGAAGAAGCTGTTTCAATCGGTTTTCGTTTACCAATTCCAAATACAAAAAAGCTAAGCGCTACTAAAATCAAGAACCCAATTGCCACAATAAGAGAAATTCGTGTATCCTGATTAATCAGCATAAACACAAGCACCATCAGCAAGAATCCGATTGTCAAATAGTTAGAAAATGGCGCAAGCGGTAGCTTAAACGGATGCTGATCAAGCGCTGCCCCCTTCGCTTTTCTGAAGCCAATGTGACTAATCAAAATGACAAACCAAGGCACCATACCAGGAAGGACACTCGCGCTATACACATAAACGAAAATGTTTGGCGGAGAAACGTAATTTAAGACCACCCCAACCGCTAAACCAATCAGCACAGCAAATGTCCCAAAATACGGTACACCATTCTTCGAAATTTTTGTAAAGAAAGCAGGTGCCTGTCCATTCACACCTAATGTATAAAGCATACGTCCCGCACTGAAGATTCCACTATTACAGCCGGACATCGCTGCTGTAATGACAACAAAGTTAATAATACCTGCTGCTGCCGTAATTCCAATTTTCGCAAACGTCGCCACAAATGGACTGCCGAGCGTATTCAGCTGATCCCACGGATACACCGTCACGATGACAAAGATCGCACCGATATAGAAAATCAAAATACGCCAGATGATGCTTTTGATGGCATTTGTCAGCGTCTTTTGCGGATTTTGCGCCTCACCTGCAGTAATCCCAATGAGCTCTACCCCTTGATAGGCAGCAATCACTAGGGACAATGCAAACAAGAAACCGCTAAATCCACCTGTAAAGAATCCGCCATGCGCCCAAAGGTTAGACAAACCAATCGCTGTTCCACCATTGCCAAACCCAAAGAAAATAATGCCTAAACCTGCAATGATCATTAAAATAATCGTCACAATCTTGATCATCGCAAACCAGAATTCAAACTCACCGAATGACTTAACCGAAATCAAGTTGGCCGCACCTAAAATGATCATGGCGATTAATCCGGGAATCCACGCCGGTAACTCCGGGAACCAATATTTCATATAAGCGCCTACAGCGATAATCTCAGACATTCCAACAATGACCCACTGGAACCAGTTACTCCAAGCTGTCATATACCCCGCAAGCGGATGAATATATTGATGCCCAAATGTAGCAAACGATCCCGTACTCGGTTCAAGATACAACATTTCTCCCATCGCACGCATAATAAAAAAGATAAAAATACCACACACTGCGTACGCTAGAAGAACCGATGGACCTGTCCATTGAATGGCTTTAGCTGACCCCATAAATAAGCCAACACCAATTGTGCCGCCAAGCGCGATCATTTGAATATGACGAGCACTTAACCCTCTCTTTAATTCCTTTTGAGCCACTTCTATTCCCCCTCATCAACAAACAACATAAAAAATAAAAAATCAGAATTTTCATTCTGATTCAAAATCTTCAATCTTTCGATGTATATTATCATAATAAATCTACCCTTAAAAAACAATTGTTTTTTTGAGGAAAACAATATTAGCAAAATATTCTGACATAAGAAGATATTCAAATTATTTTATATTGATATATCGAATTAGAGGATCAACATCACTTCAATGACCATCACTTAATAGAAAAGAACCGCCCCTTATATCCACCTCAAAGCTTTTCCCTCCATTTTTATAAATCATTTTCTCCTGATCATCAATACATGGAAAGTCAATGTGAAAAGTACCTGATCTTTTCTTCACATAACAAATAAATCCATCATTTTCCGGAATCGCCACTTTGACAGATGATCCAGTTGACGTCGATTTGAGCGAATGTAGCATGGCCTTTGAATGTATCTGTACCCTTCTGCCTATTAAATTCAGATCAATATCTGAAAAAGCACCTACCATCTCCACTTTTGACGAAGTAGTACGCAGGCTCAATGTCTGCGTGTTGAGCTGTTGACTAGAGATAAGTCCACCCACTGTCTGCAAGCGCAGATGCTTGATTTCTCCCGTAAACATGGACTTTCCAGAAATCAATTGGCATTCAGCCTCCTTCACCTTCAGTCCATCCAAGAATAGATTTGCTCCTTTACAATGAATAGACAAGGACTGTAACTGTGCCTGAGGGAGATAAATCTCCAAATTCGTTTGATGAAGATGAAGCCCCAAGCTGATCGCTCGTTTTCTTTTATCTTGAATGACTAGCCTGCCTTCCTGCACTTGATGATGCAGTAAATACCGATGGGGAAAAACGTGATTGGTGGTCTGCTTCATCAATACATAAGGATGTTCATGGTGATAAAGGCGAACATCTCCCACCAGCCAGTTTAACGAAAGTTCCGTTATTGCTTCTTCAATTTGAACCGTATGCTTCACATGCCTCCATCCTTTTCCCATCATGAATTACCTCGTTTGCAGCCGGCCGATGCGGCTCCATAATTCCAAGATCACAATGAGAATTGCCGAGATCATCACTCCTGACAGGACGAGGTTCAATTGATCATTTCCATAAATGGCCAGCGATACATTTCCTAAAACAGCACATAAAACAATTGCAGTCAGGACGGTCATCAAAACAGATTTCTTCCTCAACCCGATTCTCATCGCCATCAAACCAATCGCTTGAACACAAACAATCAACATAAAGAATGTTTTCATCAATTGAAACAGAGCACCTGCCGTCAGCGTATCATGAACAATAGGGAAGAACATTTCAGACACACTAAACACAACAAATGAAGGAACGATGCTGCACATCATCGCAAATGTTGAAAGGCACACCATCCATATCATATGAGAAAGGAATCTCACTGAATTGGATGTGCGTTCCTGATCAACAGTCTTGCCTATACGCCAATACAGCATAGCCGTGATGATAGAAAAAAAGATCATCCATACTGTACTCGTTAACAAATAAATATTCGTATATTGCTGAAAACCCGGTTCGCGTTCAATTTTTGCAGCAAACGCAATAAAATAGATGAATACTAGCAGCACAATACTCGCGATAAAACTAGCTTGAATATACTGCTTCATGTGGCCTTTTCTTAGCTCAACCTTCATAAAATGAATCATACGTCATCCTCCTATCAGTTGGCATTCTTTATCTTTCGGGCAGATCATACCCGCCAATTTCAGCATAGTGCGCTGTCACCTTTTGAATAAATAGATCACTCACAATATCCACGCCAAGACCCTTCATCATCTGCTTTAAAAAACACAAACGCTGGACCGTTTCTTCATGATTGCGTACAAACAATGTGGGATTCAACCATATATTCACAAGAAGCAAAAATACTTCTGCCACTTCACCAGGAAACTTAGTTTCCATCGAACCATCCTCAATCCCTTCAATGATTAACTGTTTGATTCTCAAAGCATCCTGATTGACACCTGTCTTCATGCCTTCAATCACAAATTGCGGATTTTTCATCTGATCAACCAAGATCCCATCAATCGAATGAGACTGAGGGTCTGCCACAAGCTGCTCCAGGATAAGCTGCAGCTTCTCTTTCGCATGAGCTGCCTCCGTATGCTCAATTAACTCCTCAAGCTTCTCGGTTGCATAACGAAACTGCCGATCCATCACGCCGCGTAATATTTCATCCTTCGATTTAAAATGATGATAAATAGCCCCTTTAGACATATTCAACTCATGAATAATATCTTGCAAACTTGTCTTTTCAAATCCCTTTTCCTGAAACAACTTTGTCGACACATCCAAAATTTGCTGCATCGTCTTTTCTGGATACTTATTTCGCGCCAGTTCAAACGCCCCCTTTTACATACCGACCGTCGGTATGTTTATTTATATTTTTCATTATAAACGGTTCATGCAGATTTGTATACAAAAAAAAGACCGCTCACACGGTCTTCTCAAGCTCAAAATGCAAATTCATCGGCACATCTGGCAAAGCCGAGGCCTCCTCCATATTCGTCGTAGGTGTTTTCTCATCCACTTCCTCAAATCGAAAACCGTCAGCCCAGACTGTTCCATGTCCGCTGAGTAGCACTCCAAAATGAATGGATTCACTGCGCGTAGGAATATCTAATACGATGGCATATTGATTCCATTCCGTAGAATCTGTCACAGGTCGATTCTGCATATTATCAAACTGCACCGTATCACCCTTTCCGTCATCTACCCGCATCCAAATTCCTGCTGAAGATACATTCTCTGTTTTCAAGAAAGCAGAGAGCTTCAACCGCTTGCCTACATACTCTTTTGCTTGAAACCCCTGCATCATTGTCGCAAACTGTCCTTCTTGTACGCCTTCTTTAGATGATAAAACACCTGATTGCTTTCCCGTATGGAACTCTGCTGTATCAACACCCATCTCATACATATGCGGATGTGAACCACTCAAACCCCAGCCAGGTACTGCTTCATGTAATGTCATCGAATCTTCCTCCTTTTTCATTTGCATGTCTCTCATCATCGACCTGTACATTCCGGGAGGTAAGGAATACAGATGCTTAAAAGCACGCGTAAAGGCTTCCTGCGATTGGAATTGTAACGAAAAAGCGATGTCTAAAATCCCCTGATCCGTATACAAAAGAAGCTGTGCAGCGGTAGCCAATCTTCGTTTCCGCACATATTCCCCCATCGACAGCCCGGTTTCTCGTTTAAACACACGCAGCAAATGAAATTGTGAATATCCTACTTTCTCATGCACCTGTTTCAGCGACAGCTCATCCATCAAATGCGACTCCAAATAAGAAATCACCTCTTGCGTCACCCGACTATACATCATCTCCCTCACCTCTTCTTGATCATAAAACAAATCAGTTCACTCGTTTTGATCAAAATTGCGATGTTTCATCTGTCCAGCTGAGGAGGAAAAACGCTAACGTGAGCGCTCGTTGTTCGATAGAAACTCCCTCACATCATCTGCGATTTCTTTTGATTTCGTATGATGCAAATAATGCCCGCCTTTGAAAGTAACGACTTTTCCGTGGTCTACATGTTTCAGCAGCTCTTCATGCATTGGTTTCCAGTTTGGTGTTTCTTTCTCCGTTTGATCCGCTAGATAGAAAGCAACAGGGAGTTTCTTAGGGAAATGTAGACGTTGAGCGTTTTTAAAATTGTTTCTAAAGTTTTCTGCCTCACTCGCTTGGCTTTCATCCAAGAAATTTCGGAAAGTCAGCATTTTAATCTGAGCTTTCGTTTGATCATCTACTTTAGGCATCACCAGTTGATCTGGATTCATTTTCACTATCAATCTGTAAAAGCCGGATTGATGAAGCAGCTGTAAGCTGGAGACTGGCAATTCATCCGTTTCCTGTTTAGGAACACTCGTATCAATTCCAACAAAGGCTTGGACTTCTTTTTCATATTGATTCACATATTCTAATCCATAAATGCCAGCAATCGAATGACCCATCAGCGTATATTTTTTAATGTTGAGTTTTTGCAAACATTCATGAATCTCATCCACAATGTTTTGACTTGTCCTTACTTTATCTGTGTCGTCACTTAAACCATAACCAAACGGTTCAATCACAACAACTCTATAATCTGGCGATAACTCCTTGACTAACGGTTCAAAATCCAGCACTGGTGAAGCAGTTCCATAGCCTGGGAGAAGGACAATCGTTTCTTTCCCATCGCCTTGAATGAGCACATTCATCTGCTTCCCATCCACCAAGACCTTTTGCCCATAAGCTTCTATTTTCCCCTGTTCTCTTTCATTACTAATTAGATTCACAACATAAACACTGGCTACAAATACAACCAAGACAGTCAGAATGGTACATAGAGCAATCAGCATTATTTTCAGTAATTTTTTCAATATTTTTTCTTCCCTTCATGATGAAGTACCCTAGCTTGCATCCGCAGATGAAAGATTAGTATTTTCTTTCACAATAGATAATGCCAATGGTATTTGCGCAAACACTTGATACATACATAAACGTAATCGCTATATAAAACCATTCCGTTGGAGATGATAATTCATGAACAAAAGCTTGAATGACAGCCACCAATATATAGGCTAATGCCACACCTACAATTGAAAAACTTCCAGCTTTCGCTAAAATAAATTGACCCCGTTCATCCTGTTTATATTCACGGCTTTTCTTAAATTGAAAGACCGTACTTAAGATAGAAAGGATAATCAGAGAATAAAGTATGATCGTTGTCATCATCGCTGTTGTTCCTCCTTGTCGACCTCTTGAAAAACGTCATATAAATCAACTTCAAATGTTCTCGCAATTTGAAATGCTAGTTTTAAAGACAAAGAATATTTACCATTCTCAATCGCTGCCACAGTTTGACGAGTCACACCTAACTTCTCTGCCAAATCCTTTTGTGTCCAGTCTTTTTCTGCCCGTAATACTTTCATTCTATTTTTAATTTCCATTTCAGATTCCTTTCTTAAAGGATGTTTTATTTAACATAATGTTAAAAATAATTAACATTATGTTAAATAACAATAACCTGTTTTCTTCTGTATGTCAATTTCACCGGATACAAAAAAGAATCATCCATTTTGAAAGGCCTACCTCAAAATGAATGATTCTCTATAAATGATGTGATCATCTGATTTAAAACACTTTCCTCTGGTAAATCGCAGTAGAAAGTCCCCAAGACAGCAAGTAGATGAGCATAATCAGTACAGTTGACCCCGTATATACAATAGGGATCGATAAATTCATGATAAAATCAGTGATCCCACTGAATTGCTCTGCTAAATAGAGAACAACAGGCGGTCCCATAGCAGATAATACGATAAAGCCAATGATCACTGCCGTTGTGATATAACCAGGCTTTAAGATATAAAACAATGGAAACGTACATGCTGCGAACAATAAAAACAACCCGCTGCCAATCGCAATATCTGACAGCGAAAACAGCTTCCCAAACACAAATAATGCAGCACTTGTCAGCACGATCGCAATACTCATATAGAAAATGGCGCCAAGATAACGTGATGCGATAATTTCTTTACGTGTATAGGGCAAGGAATTTAATAGAATATTCGTTTCTGCCTTCTCATCATAAGCATATGTGTTAAATGGAATGAAGACACTAGCGACTAGAAACGTTAATACTGGATGGACATCCATGAAAATGAAAAATAAGATAAACGGAATAAAAATAAGTAACTGCTTCTTTTGCAAAATCACATCACGCTTAATTAAATGAAACATGCGCAACCCCGCCTTTCAAATAAAACATGATATCCTCAAGCGACGCCGGTTCAATCACAACAGCATCCCCAAAAATAAGTTTCACCTCATCAATCCGATCTGTTAATGCTTCAAATCCGGCTGCCGTACGCTGAATATGGATAAACGCCTTTTCTGTGTCTCGATCCAGCAAATCCAGGCTCCCCTTCACCAGCGCATAATTCTCCGCCACCTCATGAATCGACTGTTGAAAGACCAATCTTCCATTTTGTATAAACGCAATATAATCCGCGATGCGATCTAAATCAGTCGTCATATGTGTTGAGAAAAAAATCGTTCGATTCCCATCAATCATCAATTCTTGTAACGTACTGAGCAGCTCTCTTCTAAAGACCGGATCTAGCCCAGCAGTTGGTTCATCCATGATAATCAGCTCGGCATGATGCGACAGCGCAATCGCAAGTGACGCCTTCATCTGCATCCCTTTTGAAAATGTTTTAATCGCTTTATTCAGCGGCAGACCAAACTGTTCAATATATTGAGAAAAAAGCTGGTCATCCCAGCGTTTATAGGCAGGTGCCACAATTCGTTTGATGTCTTTTAAATTCAATCCTGGGAAAAAAACGTTAGCATCGTAAACAAAGCCAATTCGTTCCTTAATCTCTTTTTCATGCGTGCGATAATCTAATCCAAAAATTTTAATCTCACCAGAATCTGGTTTTAACAAATTCATGATCATTTTAATCGTGGTCGACTTACCGGCTCCATTTTCTCCAATAAACCCAGTAACAAAGCCCTTTTTGACCTGTAAATCAAGATTCTGCACAGAAAAGTCTTTGAACCGTTTTGATACTCCTTTGAATTCAATCACGTGCTCCACTCATCTCACTCCTCATACAAGAACTTTAATAACTGCTGCAATTCATCAAAAGATAAGCCTAATTCCTTGCCGTTTGTAACAACCGCTCCAAGCTGTTCCTCAATCACCTTCAATTTTTTCTCTCTCATGACCTCTAGGTTTTGCTCGGCAACAAATGATCCCTTACCGACAATCGAATAAATAAATCCTGCCTTCTCTAACTCTTCATATGCACGTTTTGTTGTGATGACGCTGATTTGTAAATCCTTCGCCAGCTTTCGGATAGACGGCAGTCCCGCACCTTCTGCAAGCTCACCCGTTAAGATCAACGATTTGATTTGCGTCGTAATTTGCTCATAGATAGGCTCCTTAGAATGGTTAGAAATCGTAATTTGCATATAAAAACCTCTTTTTTCTGTACTGGTATTCGCAATGAAATATTGTATATACACCATATATACATTATATACACACTGAAAAAATATTCAACTCCTTTTATGAACTTTTTTGAATGCGATCCAACTAAAAAACCGCACAGCTCTTCAGCCATGCGGTTCCTCAACAAATCAATTTATCTCCAATATACCCATTTTCCAATAAGCCATTCCACAGGCCCTCTTCTCCACTTTTTCAAATAGAGATAGCTGATGAACAGCTGAGCTGTGTAAAGTCCAACAGCAAGTAGCAGTCCAAACATTGAGCCCATTTGTCCGAATAACCCAAGTCCGTAAGAATAGAAAATCGTTGTACAAATAATAGATTGAGCCAAATAGTTTGATAAAGACAATCGGCCAAGTCCTGCAAGCAGACGTTTCAACCCTTGTGCAGCCTTTGAATAGTAAAAGACAATAAAAGCTTGAATATAACCGATCGTCAGGACATAGGCTCCTAACGTCAACACCATTTCACTCCAAGGAGCATCACTGAACGTCGCACATTTTAGCGCGAGCCCGATCAAAATCATCCAGATCCAGCCTTTACGATACGCCATCCCTCGATCTTCTTCTGTCAGATGACCTTTTTTCCCGATGGACATGCCAAGCAGTGCAAATGGCCCCACCATGATCGTACCGAATAGAAAACCTAAGATCGGCATCAACGTAATGGTCACGATCGCCATAATAATGGTCACAATCATCATATCGTCTTCAATCGTCACCCGGCTCAATAAAATCTCACCGTATGCACCCTTCGCATACACATCAGTTAACAAATCATCATTTCCATAAACAAAGGTCATCAGATATGGTAAAACCACTAATGACAAAGCACCTAACACACCTGACCAAATCAGCATTGTTTTGATCCGGCTGCTTAAAAACATCATCAAGAAAAACGTACATGCTCCATAATATAAGAGAATATCACCATTCCAAATGAATATGTAATGCAGCATCCCAAGCACAATGAGACCAAAGCCGCGGCGGACGACGATAGCATTCGTATTCAACCCCTTTGCCTTTGTGGATTCAATCAACTTGATAAAAGAATACCCAAACAAAAAGGAGAAAATCGGATAAAATGACCCCTGGAACAAGATCTCCGTCACATATACCCCAAACTCCTGTCCCCATATGCTCGGATCAAACATCTTCTCAAAATCATAATCATATTGAAAATTAAGCATATTCACAATCAAAATACCTAATAAACTAAAACCACGTAAACTATCAATAAACTCAACCCTAGATCCCTTCAACACGACAGCTCCTTCGGAAAATATAAAAATAAAGCATATTTATCCTACCACACTTTTAAAAAATTGGATCTCATCCCCATGTGAAAAATCATGTTTTAAGGTAAATTTAATAAAAAAACCTAGAATTTATATTCTAGGTAACCTACTTATGATTAATGACTCTTTTCATCCTTCCAAAGCACACGCTTCACATAAAACAAAATCCCCAATCCAAACAAAATCAACGGCAACTCCCAGTCTGCAGAAACCGGCAGCCATGTCAACATCATGAGAATCAGCAAAACAGCTCCCACACCTGCATAAAAGACCATCGTTTTTTTTAATTCTTGGTTTGATTGAAACAAAACGCTCTCCTCCATAACTCTAATTATGATCGTTTTTCTAGTTTTTTTAATATCTTTTCCCAGCCGGTATCTCCCATTTTCCGATCAATTAATTGTCCCTCTTTATCTATGAGGCAAAAACTTGGCAATCCTTGAATTTTATATTTTGTGACAATCTCATAATCTTGATCCAACACAATGGGAGCAATGAGATTCTTTTCCTCCGCATATTTCGAAACAACCTCTATCGATTTTTCTTCTTCCGTATATGGAACATGGACACAGGTTAAATGGATACTCAACTGATCCACACTATGTAGAATGTGGTCGGTTAATTCTTCACAATGCGGACAGTTAACTGACCAAAAATAAAGAAGCTGAGTATGCCCTTCAGGTAAACACCGCTGATGTGAAGAATGAATCCAAGGAAGGTGCTCAGGCCATTTAAGTATTTGCGTTTCCACTACTCATCCCCCTTTTCTTTTAATTGAAAAGCGATGATTTTTCCTAGTGCCTCTTCTGCGGCAAAAGGGGCCACATTTCCTGATGGATTCTCTTGTTCCTGTTTTAGGCACTCGTACATATTTTTTTCGATTTTTGATGGGTCAATCCAAGAGATACACCACGATGCCCAAAAACAAGTAGGACCCTCATAACGCTTTGCCAAAGACAGAAGAAATGGCAAACTAGGCTGACCAATTCTCATGAGTGAGATCGCAGCCGCCATTCTTGTCTCCTCTTCTTCACTTTCTAACAGTTTAGCAAGAGCTTCTGCTGCATCCCCTGCATCTGCTCCAAATTCACCAAGAACCGCTGCTGCAATATTCCGCAAAGAACCCTCTTCTTTTAAGGCTTCAACAAGCACTGGCACTGCCTCTTTTCCTGATTTCCTTAATTCCCCCATGGCTTGAACGATTGTTACTTCATTCGTATTGACTAAACGTTGAACCGATTGGGATAGCTTATCTTCTGGTTTCATGACAATCAACTCCTCTTTTTAATGAGTCCCACGGCATCGATAACAAATCACATAACATACACATCCAGCAAATACACATGTCATCGTTGTAAACCAGCCCTCAGTGAACAGATGAATCCCAATGATGACCGCAGCACTTATGACAGATCCGATGAGCAATGATCGATAATAGATGCCCAAAGAAAGACTCGCTTCTCGTCTCAAAGGCTGCGTAAAGGCAAAGAGCCGTATGGTCAAAAACCAAATATAAACCCCTACCCCATAAATGGCCCAATACAATACATCATGAATCTCTAACAAGATAAGAGAAATCAAGTAGACACCATACAACCAAAAGGTTTGAAACACTTCCAATAGAAGAATTTTTTGATATAAAGCACCCGGAAAAAGATACAGCAATCCCGTTTGCCCGTGTCTTACAATCCCCGCGTAATATGAACTGAGAAGGACAGATGCACCAATGACCAGAAAGAATAGAGTCAACCAATTTGAAAAATAAGAACTGACGACATAGTAAGTACCGATCAACAGCATGGTAGATAACAGATGGAAGGTAGCATACTTTTTGATCATCAATATTTCTAGCCAAAGGAAAGCCCAGATGCCCGTTAATGATGAAAGCCCCCACCACGTCTTGCTTTTCTTTGGACTTATTGGATTTACATGAACCTGTTTCCCCTCAAATTCCTCCCAAAATGCCGCCTCTTTGACTAACGACTCCATCATCTCTATACGATGACTCGACCTGTACATCATCATGAAAGATAAAATCATCATTCCAAGTAATATCAATACAGAAATGAATGAAAACTCCACTATCATGCGTCCGACTTGATACATAAAAGAAGCAGATATCTCCATCATTGACGACTGTTTCAATATCAATTGATTCATAATAAGCAATGAAAGACAACCAAACATCAGTATAAAACCAATGAAGAGCACTCGCTTATATACTTGAATGGTTCTTGCACAAGATACCGCAATCATCCATGTTTCGATCATACATAACAGCGCTGTTAACAGGAGTGATTTACCAAGTAGAAAAAAGTACTGCTTCGTTAAACAAAGAAGGAGGATATCAGCCATCACAGCAGAAACAATGAGAAGAGCACATCGCCAAAAAATGTGATATACCCATACACTCATCACAACCGTCCATAAGGAAGCACCACTTCCATACAACCACATGATATCGTTCATCTGACTAGGCAATCGATTCGAAAACAAACCAAAGCCAGTATAAAGAACAAATAAAACGACAATGAACCATCCAGCTGTACTCGCATTCCAATCGCCCATACTTGAGACTGCGCTCAGCTGAAAACCAATGGCAGCCATCATAAGCAGCAAGATCAAAAAGGGCATTTTCTTTTCTTGATTTTTACTGATCAAGCGCCTTTGGGATTTCATCCATAAAAGGGAAAGCGTGTTATTCACTAGACCACTCCCCTAGAAGTTGAATGACTTCTGCCCGCCACTTCATTTGTTCTTCCTGCCGCTTAGGAACAGCGATACTTTTCATGATGGCACCGTCTCGAATCAATATCACCCTACTAGCCGTATCAAGAACAAACTCTAGACTATGAGTGGACACAAGAACCGAACCACCTTGAAGGCTCTTCTGTATCAGCCAATCTGACAGCCATTGTTTTGAAGGAATGTCTAATCCAATAGTCGGCTCATCTAAAATAAAAAGGGAGGCATCTTGCACAATGGCCCCTGCTAAGACGACACGCTGTTTTTGACCTCTTGAAAGCCTTCCGCACAATTCGTTCATCTTCATTTCGATATGTACTTCTTTCAACGCCTCAAATACCTTTTCTTTGATCTGTTTTAAACCTTTATGATAGCCTCTTGCACGGAATTGAACATGTTCAGCAACCGTTAAATCTGGGTACAAATATGGCTGATCTGGAATAAGAGCTACTTGTTTTTGGACATGGGAATGACCAGGAGGAAATCCCTCTATGAGTATTTCCCCTTGATCAGGTTGATAGAGACCTGTTAAACATCGAATGGTTGTCGTCTTCCCCGCACCATTAGGCCCAAGCAGCGCCACAACCTCCCCTGCTTCAACGGAAAATGAAAGACCCTCTATCCCATCACCATTGCTATATCGTTTGCTTACATTCTGAACCTCCATGAATGGCATCAAATCTCTCCCTTTTATTAGAGTGATGTATGCTGAGGCTTTTTGGTATGTAGATATCTTTGAAGTTTAAATTGCCATAAGGGCATACAAACGAGCACAAAATTGTGAATAAAATGTGCCGCCAGTACACAAATAAATCCATAATGCATAAAAAGAAAACCAAGAAAACATCCAAAAACAAAAAGATGCGCCCAGCGAATCCATCTTGGATCATACCCAGTGACCTGATGCATAATTGCCCATAAAAAAGATGATATTAAAATGGACAATATCGCATTCCCACTAAACCAAAATATAAGAGAAATCATTAAGAGTCGGTATATTACTTCTTCCCCTATAGAACTTTGCAGACTCATATTAAGCCCTTGTCTTAAAGTAAATCCAGATAAAAACATACTTCTATTTGATAGTTCCGGAGAAATACGTAATTTATTCATTCTCTCTAAAAGGTAAAAGACCAGTGATGTGATGCCTAGACTAATTAACCCAGCGCTAAGACCAATAAAAGTTTGCCCAACGATTTCATCTAAAAATTTCATTTCTAATTCATTCGCAAGAGCGCCTCCTGCCAATGAACATATAAATACTACAAATCCTGTCAATAATCCTGCAAACAAAGTAGAGAGTATACCAAGTAATTTAACAGTTTGAACACTCATCCTAGCATCGTAAGCATTTACTATCGTTAACTGTATATCCTCTTTAATTGTGAGAGATTGCACTAGTACAATCATGAAACCCAGCATAAGACTTAATGTGAGGTGAATTTGAACATTCATTAAAACTAAAACTAATATAGCCATGATCATCGCAGCAGCTGATCCTAACATACCTGAAAGACCAAAAGTAGACTCAACTTGTTCATCTCTTATTACTTTATTCATCTGATCCGTTAAAATCTCTGTATCTGTGCCGATATAAGTGATCACACCAGATTGCATTTCAACTGTTACCTTAAGTCGGATATCTTCCTTTTCAGCAAGATACCAATATGTTTTAATTTCACGAAAATCCTCTTCTTTTGAACCAGAACCAGTTGGTTTTGTCTTAGCCCATAACCCCTTTGAAGAACAAGTCAATTGATCTTTTAAACCTTCTAGTGAAATCTGACCGTCTTTTTTAGATAATGAAGTTTGCCTTACATCTGCATAAAAAAAGGTCACTTCCCGTTTAGCGTTTACTCCTATCACGAATGATTGGTTTTGGTGAACAAAACGAACACGCCAAGACTCAACCAATCCCATTTCATGAAGTATATGTCGATTTTTTTTAAGTAAACCTAAATGATGTAACTTATTCACTGTTTCATGATCATACCAATAGACTGAATATACCTCCCAAGCTTCCACGTCTATGCCCACAAACTCTCTAATAAAATCGATACCAACTTTTCTTGCCTCAATTTTATCTAAAAGGTTTGATTCTATTGTTGAAACTCTATACTTCGCAAACAGGAAGAGCCCTATCACTCCAAGACCTGACCACAAAATAAAAGTCATACTATTCATGAGCGATGCCTGCTCTCATTTCATTTTCAAAGGGGAGATCTGGCTCAGATAGTTCAACTTTCCCTATACATTTACAGTTTTTCGCTTCACATTTCAATTTCAATAGACGTGTTGGTGAACCAATATCAGAAAAAGAATCCGTTAGAATGTGACCTAAAGGAATATCCTCTAATTGACAAGGTGTTACATAACCGTCTGCCCTTATATACCAAGCCAAATAACCCGGTGTACAAAAATCAGTTGTAAAAGAACTCTCTTCATGCTCCCAATCAATTATATTCAAATGGTGTCCCCACTTAGAACGTGCCTGCTGTAACTGGCTTTGAACACGCTGCTCAAACGAAGTTTCTAGCGCTTTAAAATTCTTTGTAGCACGTCCTACGGATAATGTCTTACCAGCACGGAAAATGGAGGCATTTGCTTTTGCACAATGATCAACAACCTCTGCTACTTGATCAGCGTTCATTTCATTGATGGTCATTGCAACAATTACAGGAACATTCACTTCTGTTAACCGCTGGATGGTTTCCATACTTTCCTGAAAAGCACCTTTCCTTCCCCTTAAGGAATTGTGAGTGTCGCTCGTACCGTCAATACTAATTTGTACAGATACATTTCCTAGATGACTGAGTAATTCCACTTCTTCTTGTCTCCAGTTTAAGCCATTGCTAAAAACGTTTACGTTCGTAAATAATGAACTCGCAACCATCACAATTTCTTTGAAACCTTTTATGAGTTTGGCTTCGCCCCCTGTTAAAGTGACATCAGCCACACCTTGCGCAGCTAGTTTTTGCATCACATTAATCCACTGGGAACATGTTAATTCTTCAGGATAGGGCTTACCGGAACTAGCATAACAAAAGGAACAACCTAAGTTACAAGCGTTTGTTAATTGGAGAGTACAGCTAATTGGCAAATAGGACTGTAAAGATCCTGTAAATTGAATAGGTTGATTCAATAACCCTTGTGTCCAAGCTTCTGTAAAAGGATGGGCACTCAATTCTTCACGCAACTGATCAGCTGTTAGCTCTTCCTTTTTAACGATTTCCCAGATACGAGCAGTTTTGCTCACGTCTTTATTCTTAGATAATAAAAATGCAAGCTGAGCCCCTCTTCCACTCAATCTAAAATAATACATTGATTTTCTATCTATCATGACTGCGCCATGAGGCTGCAAATGAATCGCTAGTTCAGGTAAATCATATTCTGCTAGTTGATTACTTGACATAAATAGACACCCCTTTTATAGAATAAGGAGCTAGCAATATATGCTTAACTCCCTATGTTATTCATTAAATAGCTCTCATTGCAGGATGTGGCAGTGCACAAACTCGTGTCATTGCAATACTTTTTGAGGCCCAGCACCCCATACATCCAGCCGCCTTAACAATTGAAGTACCACCTGGACGCTTAAGGCTTTTTTTACTCACAGATTCCCACTCTTTTTGGTTTCTTGTCATAAGTAAAACCTCCTCTTAAAATTTGCATAGTGTCAATAGACCCAATCTCCATGCACCCTGATATTACCATATGAAAAATGTCGAAGTAAGGGGAATTGTGTAAAATATTCTAAAAATATACTTAAAAGGTTTTTATATCAATAAATTAGAGAGAACTAAATATAAAAAAGATTGGATATGAAAACCCAATCTTTTAGCCCATACTTCCCTTATGCAAAAATTTTTCATTATCTATCTCATCAAGATAATCATTAAATCAAGTCCATATCCCGACAAGCCCATGCATCCACCTCGACCTTTAAAGCAGGTGAAGCCAAAGCCACCACATAAATCATCGTCATACAAGGCAGGTGATCCCCTAAAAACTGACCCATGATTCGTTTTCTACTCTCGGCATCAAACTCCCCTACTAAATAAAACACAAGCTTCGTTATATCTTCCACTTTCATATCTGCCGCTTCTACATTGCGTTTTACATTCTCTAACGCTAGCTCGAGCTGTTCCATCGGGCTCTCTGGGATGGTCCCATCGACTTCCATCCCCACTTGCCCTGATAAGGTTAACCACCGCTGCGGCCCTGTTGTCTCTATTTGATGGATGTACGGTGCAACTGGTGCGTGAATGGTCTCAGGATTACGTGATGTTTTCATTGATCAAACCCCTTTTCTGAAAATACAATCAATTTCCACCTATCATACCAAACTTTCTTCCCATCCTATCTGCATATGCTCCGAACGAAGCCAAAAAAAAGACCTTTCTTCAAAAGAAAGACCTCTCTAAAATGATGACCCGCTCCGATGCTCAATTTGATGAATCCAATTCAAATCCGCCTCTAAATGAAGCAGCGTGCCAGAAATCAATAAGTACCGACTCTCATCACCTTGCACAAGACATTCCGTTTTTAGCTTCGTGAGTTCCATCACATCTTTCATGATGACGGCTTTCTGCTGCTGAAGCATTTCTTTTTCTTGATGAAATCTGATTTTCCGTGCACAGCCCCATTTAAAGTGAAAATCATCCTTTGCAGCATGATATGGAACAGGTGCCAACAGCCATGATTCCAGCTCTTGTCTGCCTTCTTCCGTCACGTCGTACAGCTTTCGATCTTGGTCATCTATTCCCACTGCTGTCACCAATTGATCACGAATTAACCGATCAAGCGTCGTGTAGATTTGACCAGGGTTGATTTTTCCTTTTATTCCGAGCAATGACTCCAGCTCTAGCTTTAATTCATATCCATGATGTTGCTGCTGACAGAGCGATGTTAAAATTCCGTATTTCACTGACATATGATTTAACCTTCTTTGAGAGATGATATCATCTCTATTTTACTCGCTGTCGCACTAGAAATCCACGAAGCCGCTAAACTGAGTGCAATTCCTGCGATCACTGCCAGCAGTAGATGCACAGGCGGCAATTGGAATGAAACAAATCCACCCAGCCAATCAGATTGGCTTGAGACATATAGAAGAATCACACCAAATAAAATGCCGCCAATCACACCTGTTAACCCAATGAGCACACCTTCTCCGATGATCATTTTTCTCACCTGCTGCTTTGTCAGCCCCAGCGCCCGCATGGTGCCAATCTCAGATGTGCGTTCAAGCGTGTTCATCAGTAGTGTATTGGCTGTTCCAATGCTCGCGAGCCCCATAATGAAAATGAGCATCATAGAAATTAACTCGTTCATACCAGTTAAAGCCGATGTCGTTGATTCAATCTCATCCCCTACTGTTTTCACCTTTGAAAGCCGCTGCCCAAAGTCTTCCCATAGCTGATCTCGTAAAGACTCACCGGCACCTTTGTCTTTTAACGTAAGCAGGATATCAAGGGGCTGCGTCCACCCTAAATCCTCTTGTAAAAATGTCTGATCGACAAATGCCACATAACCCGAATGATGAGAAGTCTTGACCACATCAATGATTTGTAACTGCTGCCGGCCAGAAGGTGCATTGAGATACACACTCTCTCCAATACGCCCACCCCATTCATCAAACGCACGCTCTCCTAACACGATAGAAGGCGTTTCTGATAATCGTTGATACAAATCGCCTTTATTGTCACCTTCTATAAAAGACGGTCCCTTTTCCTCTACGCCGATCAGAGAAAATTGTCTTTTCTCTCCATGGGCCGTTTCCCATGTCAAAGGAGCCGCTTCCATCATCGGTTCCACCCATTCAACAGCCTCATAGGATGACAGCTTTTCTTGATCCGCTTTCGTCCATGGCGCTTCAGAAGTAACCCTGAGATCACCGCCGTACGTTTGACGAATCTCTCTTTCGTAGCCGTCTGGAGCCGATTCAATGACCGCACTTAAAAGCAAGATCACAGCAATCCCAACAGCTAGAATCGCCGCCGTATTGGCATTTCGATTCAGTTGCTGCGTGACATGCTGCGAGGATAGATGGCCCGGGTAACCAAAGACAAACTTCAAAAGAGGCGCCAACAACCGGTTCAAAAAGAGCAGAAAAAATGGGAATAACAGAACCATGCTGGCTAAAATGCCAAGATAAGCAGCCGGATGATCCACCCATACAAATGAAAGCAAGCCTATCCCTATCACCGCTCTAATGACCGATTGTTTTTTCAGTGTAGAAGTTTGGGTAGTGGATTTTAAAGTCAGTAGCACAGACGTTTTCCCTGCATGATAGATCGGAAATAACGAAAACAGCACAGGGAACACAATACCAATGATCAATGAAATTACAACAGGCACTTGCCAATCTAACGAATACACCATATCAAAAGCGAACACACCAAGCAGTGTTTGCATGAACACATCTCCAAGCCAAACGCCAATCGGCACTCCAATGGCTGTTCCAATACATGCCAAGATCAAAACCTCAATCAACATCAGCTTTGAAACAGAGCCCTGCGTATAACCAAAGCTCTTCATAATCGCAAATTCCTTTTTCCGTTCCATCACACTCGTATAAATCATATTAAACACAATAAAACCACTCATAAACATCGACAGCCCTGCGATGAGGTAAAAGAACGTGTACAACCCGCCAATGTCATTACTTTGCCGGTCATCCGCCACCACAGGCTGGACAAAAACATCGGCATCCTTGAACTCTCTCTGTAAAGATTGAAAGAGCTGCTCTCCGCCATCATTCGTCTGAAATCTCATATAAGAAAGCTGATGATCGAGTCCCGTCCAGCCTCTCAATAAATCAAGCGGCGCCATCACACGAAAACTCGATGATTCTGCACTCTTCCAGTCACTCGGACTTGAAAGCAGCTGTGTATATTCCACAATGGCAGATACCTTCGCTTCGCCCAAATCAGAAAAACGAATGGTATCTCCCACTTTTTTATTCAGCAGCTTCGCCACAACATCTGGTATGACCAACCCCTGATTATCCAAACGCCCTTCAATCACAGGCAGCTTCAGTAAAGAGCTCGTTTGATCTTGTACTCCGGTAATTCGCACCGCCCGTTGGTTAAGAGAGTGATCACCTTCTACATCAAAAAACGTCTGTTTATCCAGCGCTAATAATGATCCTGTCACATCAGGATGCTTTAAAATGGAGGAGATCTGTTCCTCATCATACGTATGATCATCACTCAACACCCAATAATCTGCATCAGCGACATACATTTGCTCATAGTAATGAAACACATCATTTGTCGTTCGATCGGCAATGAGCATCGACGTGACAAAAGCAATTCCCACCATGATGCCTAAGACAGAAATGGCGAACCGCTTTTTATGCTGAATCATGTTACGCCATGAAATTCGCCACATACTGAGCATAATCATCATCCTTTCTAGATATCACTTGATCAATAACACCGTCTTTAAAAAGGATGATTCGATCCGCAAATCCTGCTGCGAAAATATCATGCGTCACCATGATAATCGTCTGCTTGCTTTCTCGATTGAACTTGCACATTAACGCCAAAATATCCTCCGCTCTATGCCGGTCCAAGTTCCCCGTCGGCTCATCTGCTAACAGCACTGACGGCTGATTGACTAGAGCTCTTGCAATCGCTACACGCTGCTGCTGCCCGCCGCTCAGCAAACTAGCCCGTTTCCGCCCAAGTCCATTCAAGCCAACAACCTCTAACAGCTCTACAACCGTCTGTTGATTCTCCTTTGTTAAACGTCCATCTGCATGCAGCGGAAACGCCACATTTTCTTCGACAGTTAATGTAGGTAGCAACTGATAATTTTGAAACACAAACCCTATCTGTTTTCGGCGAAAAATCGTTCTCTCTTTCTCATTCATCTCACTCAACTGATGCTCATCTATCAAAATCTCTCCATCAGTAGGCAGATCAAGCCCGCCTAACAGCTGAAGTAATGTACTTTTTCCAGAACCACTCGGTCCCATCACCGCTACAAACTCCCCTTCTTCTACCGTCAAATCAACGCCCCTCAGCACCTCAGTCCGCTCCTGGCCTTGAAAGAATTCCTTCTTCACATTCTCGATCTGAATCATCTGCAAACTCCTCCCATCCCTTTACGGAGTAATTATATACTAAGTATATATTATTTCAACATTTAAATCATGATAATATGTATTCACATCTTATTTATTACTTACTAAATACATAAAAAACCCTTTAGATTTTCATATCTAAAGGGTACATCATGCTATAATTCTTGTTTTCTAAAAAGAAACCATCCGATGAGAAAAAAGAAACCAATCAATACCGATACACCTAGAAAGCTTGTGAGTGCCTGATCCGAATAAGTCCCTCTATGAATCATCTCCTCAGCCGCACTTGTGACGCCTTTAGGTGCAAACTTCCCTAATGTATTCTCATAAAACGAAGGAACGGTAAACAGGATGAGATTGATCAAAAGGGAAACGCCGCCCGCAGTCACTGAGCGCTTAAAAAACGCCGATGCACAAATGGTCGATACTACAATAAGCAGTAAGTTTGGATAATACAAAAACGTTCCTTTTAACACATCGCCCCAAGCCACATGCCCAAATTGAATGTCTACATAATAAACGGAAGCTAGAACCGCCACTACCAAACTAAACAAAGTTAAACAGGCATAGGCACATATTTTTGAGGCATAATAACTCATTCGACTGATCGGTTTCACCATAATCATCGCCGTCACCCCAGAGGCACGCTCTCCAGCAATCGTCCCCATCACGATCATAATGAGGATAAACACGCCGAGTGAATCAAATTTACTCAATGCACTAGCTAAAGCCTCTCCAGCACTAGGCTCTGGTATATAAAATGTCGACCCTTCAGGTAAATTAGCGGATTTCGATAAAAGGTCCGGCAGCATTTTGAGCGTAATAGGCTGTGTAATCATTAAAATCGTAAAAATGATCGGCACAAATAAGATTTTATAACTAGTGAATAACTCCCTAAATTCCTTTTTCAACATCATCATGCCGTCACAACCTTCATGAAAATATCTTCAAGCGTTAGCTTAGATAGTCGATAATGGAGAAGAACACCGCCAGTTTCAGTAATGAGAGCCGGCAGTTCCTTCAATGCCGTTTGTTGATCTTTGACTCGCACCTGATAAGCGTCTCCTGTCTCCATGCATTCCTCCACCCAATCCCGCTCCTTTAACAAAGCCATTAGTTTCGTATTCTGTTGTTTTAATTGGAATTCAATCACGGGCTGGATATAGTCTTCTTTGAGCTGTTTCATCGAAGAGGACATCTCAATTTTGCCGCTGTCGATCATGATAATATGATCCGCCACCCGCTCAATATCATCTAAAATATGGGTCGACATAAAAATCAGCATCTCATGCTTTAGACGCTCAATCAAAGTCAGGACGTCTTTTCTCCCCATGGGATCAAGTGCAGACACAGGTTCATCTAAGATGAGGACCTTCGGGCTATTGATCAGCGCCTGTGCAATGGCAAGCCTCTGCTTCATGCCTCCACTATAGCTGCCAATGGCACGATCCTTCGCCTCATACACACGGCAAAGCTTCAACAGCTCCTCTGTTTTGGAACGAATGATGTTTTTCTCTAAATGAAATAACCCGCCAACCCAATGCATCCATTCCTGCCCCGTCATATCCTGATAAAATGCAGGATGCTGAGGACAGTACCCAATCACCTGACTGATTTGATCCATGTCCTTTGTGACATCAAAACCTGCCACCTTCACAACGCCAGACGTAGGACGAGCAAGCCCCGTCAAAATCCGTATCGTCGTTGTCTTCCCCGCTCCATTGGCTCCTAAAAAGCCAACACATCCAACCTCCCCAACAGAAAAAGAAACCTCTTTTAACACTTCATGCCGTCCATACGATTTCGTCAGCCCGTGACACTCCAACATATTCAAGCGAATTCCCCCTACTAAGATTGTTTACGACCAAAAATGAAATACGCAATAGGACCAGCACTCGCCACAAACACAATCACCAAAGCCCAAACCCACTTCACCTCTCCCCTGATTCTCGACGGAACTCTTTTCAACAAATCAAACAAACCAATCACCATTAAAATTGCTTGTAGCAAAATAAGAGGTAAAATCATCTTCATATCCATCCACGCCACTCCCTTTTCAAACGTCAATTTGTTTTGGTATTACTTCTTTTGACGACATGAAAAGGAGATTCGTTCAATAAAAAAAGCCCAGTGAAAGTGCATTCACTGGGCTTGCTACTTATGCTCATATTTGATTAAACAAACGAGCATCGATTTTACATCACTCCTTTTCGACAACTGAATACATCAATTTCTCATTTCATCTAAACTGTCTTCAAGTTCGTACAAGATCACACTCTAAACATCCTCCGCTTCATTGAAAGCAGTCATATCTCTTAATATTTGCATTAAATAGAAGTGAAATTCTTTTATATGTTAAACATTTTATGAACAACTCACATGGTTTTATCACTTAAAATAAGTTAAAATTTATTCTTATTTCTTATTATTTTTTTTTAACTATGAGAATGTGTTCTTGCATCATTGTTTTTATTTTATCATTTCGATTTACGGTTGAGTTTATATGATGCGGGAGCCTTTTAAAGGAATATTCTCTAGTTAAATTAGTGATTTTTTGATAACCCAGATGTTCAAACCAATCATTTAAAACATCTTTCATATTAATATTAATTTTTCCTAGGACTGTTCTGTGACCGACAATCCATGCCTGAATCCCCTCATGATTAAGAACTCTATCAGTAGTTTCTATAACTTGATATAGATCTTCAAAGAAATTCAAAACTTCCCCTTTTCTATTTGGTACAGCTTTTAATTTTCGGTTGATTGTCTCAGATACACCTTTTAATTTTACCTTTAAAAACTCTATATTATCTAAATCATCCATAAAATCACCATTAAGTAACTCTCCAAAGAAATTTTCAGTCTTTTGAATACTTAATTTCTTAACTTCTTTCCTAGATAGATTTGTTTCCTTATTATAATTCCTATAAAAACTCAGCCTAACCCTTTCTCTCAATAAAGCAAATATTCTCTCATCAAGTCTATCGAGAGACAACCTTCTTCCTAATTCAAGCTGCTCTCTGAAATTATTTAATTCAAATTTCATTTCATTTAATTGTTTAACATCTTCAGCTATGACATCGTCCATTTTATTCACTAAACGCTGAAGAGTAATAGAACGAGTCAAAATAATGTCTATCCCCGTATCATTTTCAGATTTTTTGCCTCCTAATAAGTATTCATCACAATTATCTGAGTATACTTTAATATCTAGATATTTATTTAAAAGATCGGAAATCCACTGTAATGAAAGTCTTGAAAATTGACCGTAAGCTACGGTACTTCTAGAATCACCATATGGTGGAGATGTTAAAATTAGATCTACTTTTTGTCCTTCCATAAAATTCAGGTTCTTGGCATTGCTTAATTCGATTTGGATATTACTTGTATCTTTATAAGCTCTATTAACTTGTTTTAACATCTCCAAAAGGCCCAATAAGTTATCAGAAAATACGTCAACTGCATTCACATTAAATTTTTCAATATCACTTGGTGACATTTTATAAAGCTTGAACTCACTATTTCTGCTCAATGAACAATACCTTATGCATGAACTAAAGGAATTAAGCAATATCAATGCGTAATTTTCAATATTTTTTTTCCCTTTACTTTTTAAAAATTGATCTATTTTTTCTTTGATATATGATAACTCTCGAATATTTTGTTCTTTAAACCAATAATCTATGTTATTAAAAGTACTAAGTTTAATAACCATCTCTTTTTCATATCCAGATTGTAAATCTCTCGCAAATTTCTTTAAGGTTTTGATTATATAATCTGAATTAGGAAGTGTAATTACTTTGGTTCGTGCAATTAAAATAGCTAATGGATTTAAATCCGATCCAAAAAAATCTAAACCTAAATATTTTGACTCTAGTGCGGTAGTTCCACTCCCCACAAACGGGTCTAAGACACTTTTTATATGATAGCGATTCTTAATATAATTTAATAATTCAAATACCATATCTGGTACTGCTTTGGCGGGATAAGCATGTGTATTACTTTTTGAGGGAAAGAATGAAGCGTAGTTGTTTTCCCCCGAATAATTTAAGTTCAAATCTCTCCAAAAATAATCGTCTTGTTTATAAATATCTTGTGCCATTGCTTCACCTCATTTTTATTTTATGCCAGGATTAAACCGTGTGTTTTAACAAACACACGGTTATCGTTATATTAATTAAATTTAAGAATACTGTTATATACTTTTTTATTTTTAATAGTTTATCACAACTTTGAGCAATTCAATAAATTCCAATCTAATAATAACACAAAGAATCATTTTGTGGTTAGAATTTTTTTTATATAATCTCAATATGAGATTGAATTGGATCTAAAGTATATGAGAATTTAAATTTTTTATCTTCTTTCTCTTCAAGATTAAAATTAATATCCAGAATAGTTTTATCTTCAATACTTATAGATAAATGTCCATCTCTAAACTTATCCAATTTAAAATTTATAATTTCATTTATCTCTTCATTATTATAAAAGTTAAATAGCTTGTTATTTTTGATAAAATCTTTATTTTTTCTCATTTTATATAATAGTTCAGAAAAAATAGGTACTGCATGTTCAATTTCATCTTTTTTTATTTTAATACTCTCTGTTATAAAGGAAATAGCCTCTGCTCCTTCACAAATTAAAAGATCAGCTGGTAATATAATTGTTTTTTCAGAGTTGTCAATACAAATATAGGATTTTGGATTATTCCTAATCTTCTCTTCTATTTCTTTAGAAACTTCTCCAACTATTAAATCAGCTATTACCTTTTCGTATATCTGTTTAATATCCTCAGAACGCGCCACTGTTATATGTGTTGAAACATCAATCAGATCATTATCACCGTTTAGATATACATTTGGATTTTTATACAGCACTTTATATTTTGTATGCCTGAAAGGTAGCGCATAGTCACCTGGTAACGCCAATCTCGAACTATATGCACTATATTCCATCATTATATTTGTCGTGTATAACTCGTCTAATCTACATATTCTTTTAACTGGATAAAAAATTTCATTACTGTTTATTTCTAATCTTGGAAAACTTCCAAAAGAATTCCTATATTGATTGCTTTTAAGGTGATAATCTTCTAAAATGCTTTTAATTTCATCTTTTTTTTCACTATCTATGTTAAGTATATAATTACGAATGTCTTCAAAACTACTTGTTATGTCTGTGTATTGTTTATACATTTTTTTTAGATCATTTAATACCTCCTCCAATCTTTTACGCTGTCCTATCAAATATCTATGAGAATTATTTAAGAGACCTGAATCTAATTGTTTTAATTCAACTAATGCCTTTCCTTCATTATTAAGTGAACATAAATCCAATATATTAAAATCAATTGAAATTGCTTCTTTGTGTAAAATATAATAAGTTTCTGTGTGCTTATAATATTCAAGTTTACTATGCGCTGCGGTATCTGGCTTTTCGTTTGTAATTCTTAACAGAGTCCCTTTTTGTAAATTTCTACCTCCTTGATCCCCTCTAATTTGTATATCACACGCTTGAGAAATGAGAAGATACTCCTGATTATCAATACAAAAAATATCTCCAAAACCAATAGGGTAATAATGTCTATTAACAAAAGTATTATACTTCTCTCTATTCCTAAATTTTATAACTTCATCAAAATTTGTAATTGAAGAGACGTCTATATCTTTACATAATTTATCATAACTATCAACTACTTTAGTTATATTGTCAATATTTTCATATATTTGATTGTTCATATCATATTTTGTAATTGCCATTAAGATTCTAGTGAGTGTATCAATTATGGAAGCTCCTTCTTGAGTGCTAAATTTTAAAATTATTTTATTTATAGTAGATTGTTCTATATTTTTAAATGTAGCAGAAGCTCCCTTAATACCACTACTGATTGTATCTGTTAAAAAATTTGTTATTTTAAAAGTGTAGTTACGTCTCAATCCATGTGAAATTGTTTCAACAAACTCAATTGATCGTTCTGAATCAATTAAATCTTTTTCAATTAACCAAATTAAATTCTTATTTTCGGATAATCTTTCATTTGAAGTTTCCAAATAACTATTAAATTGAACTTCACCTTCTATATCGTTAGTATTTTGTGTTGCTAAAATCCCAATATTCCACTGATACTCAGAAGAACAAAATTCTTCTAATAAATCAAAACCTTCATTACCTTGGTTGCCAAATTCCCTATCGATAAGCCAAAGTACTTTTCGTTCTTCAGAAGGGTCCCAAATATTTTTAATTCCGTTTTTTAAAAATTCTTTTGCTTCTTGTATAGTTCCAAAAGTTTTATATTCTTCCACCGCTTTTTTTGTGTGTAATTCTTTTAGAAAACGTAATAAATTATCTTTTTGGCTTGTTAGTATTGTATTTTTAAAAGAATTTTTATCAAAAAGAGTTGATTTTTCCCTCTCCGTTAATTTCAAAAACCATTTTTCAATATACTCTTCTCTTATGTGCTCTGGAAATGAATAAACTTGTGAGATATCGATTTTAGAATCAATTTCTGATATTTTTTCTTTATAATCCATTAAATTTTCTTTAATTTTTTCTAATAGTATAACTTCGTCAACTTCATTCAAATCTTCTTCCATATAACAATCGTCCACACTTACAATATACTTTATATTATTATTATTAAATAATTTTACTATAGACTCCATCTCATTTCTCCTCATGCACTAAACTTTTTCTTAAATCTATTTCAAATTTATATAGCTTACCAAAAATATTTCTCTCTCTCATTAATCTAATTTTGCAATTGTGATAATCTAAAATTTGAGAAACTATGTAAAGTCCCAGCCCTCTTCCATTCTCTTTATTTGAAATGAAGGGATCAAAAATTTCATTTGCTATATTTTCATCGATCCCAATACCGTTATCCCATACATGTATTTTCCCGTTTTCTTTTACCTCTAAGAAAAATTGTAGTTCTTTAATCTTCCCTATTCTTTTAGCATGTAGTAGCCAGTGTTCTGAGTTCAAGTATAAATTATCTAAAACTTGGTTTATCATTCCGACACTTACATTTAATAAAAAATCATCTTGGTGAATAATAATTATAGATATGTCGTTTTTTTGCGCTCTTTCTATATAAAATTCATGGTGTTTTTCCAAAAGGTCACTTATTTTCACTCTATCTTTTTTAGTTCTAACATTTCTAAAGTTTGGAGATAGATGGCTCAATTGCTTTCTCATTCCATCTGTTGAATATCGGACATATTCAAAATATTGTTGAATTTTTTTATCAGGTTCATAATTTTTTTTGTAGTATGAAATTACATTGGCTGTATTCTTTTTTGTGTTATTTATTAAAGTATATAGTTCATGAGTCAACGTCTCACTCAATATTCCCAAACCAGCAAGCTCAGCTAATTCTTGCATTCGACCAATCATCACACTATAATCTTCTTCTATAGTAAATAAATGACCTTTGATAACTTGTATTTCCTGCAGGTAATATTCTGCTTCTTTTAAAACTAACTCAGTTATTTTAATATTCTCATTTAATTTAGAAATTAACTGTTCTAATAAAAATTTCTCTTGATCATCAATACTCTTTATATTGTTTAGAGCTGTATTTACTTGGGAAATAATATTCGTTGATTGAGCAGTTTTTGTACTTAAATCCTCAATATTTTTTGTTATTTTTTGGGACTTATCTGAGATTCTTCTAAGACTTTCAACAGCAATTTCATGATCACTCACTAACGGATCTGCTCTGTTAATATCATGACTAATCATATTAATATACTTTATAAAACCCCTTCTCAATTTTGATATATGATTATTAATTTTCTTCAATATAAACTTATTAATTATATAGAAATTGTTGTAATACTCATCCTCTATTAAACCTTCTCGATTTGTTGTTTCTCTTAATTTATAGCTTTCTTTCCCCAAGAGTTGAATAAATCCGATCACAGTTTCATTTTTCAAATCGTAATATGAGCCCTGTGTACTCTGGCTTTTATTAAGAGCAAGCCAGTCTCCACCATCGCCATACCCATAAGGTAATATTGCAAAATCATCTCTAAATACCTTTATTCCATAATTATTTTTTATGAAATTTTTAAAATCAACTTGACCTTTAATTACTTTGAAATTTAGTTTTGCTACTTGTCCCTTTAAATAATTCTCATCAAAAGAATATGAATAAATTTCACCACTATATTTTCCAGGATGCATAAATTTACCGTCTTTATGCAATTCAAAACCACTTAAATCATCAAAAGAGAATTCCTCACTAAACAATATTGAAAACAGATCATTTTCTATTATTTTATATTTATTCATTTTTTCTTTGTTAGTTAAAAGAAACTCCTTCAGATGATCGTCACTGATATCGAAATTGTTATTTTTAGAAAGGAAAAATTCTAATTTAAATTTCCCTTCTAATTTTATATGCTCATCTGTAACAGTAAAATTGAATTTAGAGATTGCTCCATCTAATATTTCTTGAGATATTTTTGAGAAATCTAAATTTCTCTCTCCAATTTTTGCAAACACATAAAAATTACTCTCTTTCTTAAAAGGTGAAACAGTTTGAGATAATTCTCTTTCTAACTCATTAATGTTCTCTTCTTCATTCCATAGATTTGGATTTACTAAGTCTCTAATTATTATTTTTGTGTATCCTTTTTCTAAATTTTCTTCAACCTTTTTTTCTGTACATATAACTTTAACATTCTCTAAAGTAGTATTTTTTTGAAAATCTCCCCATGGAATAGTTACTGTATATTCTATATCTGATTTTTCTTTCTTTGTAACCATAATCATCATTCTACCTAACTTTTGAACAGCTAACCTACCTAATCCTTTATCACCTAAGGGCATTCTTTCATACTTTTTAGTTACTTTTTTGTCTTTTTTCATTTGCTTTTTTGCAGAATTTGAAAGAGTAAGCCACCCATTTATGATGTCTCTTTTATCCATTCCACATCCTTCATCTTTAATAATTATTTCTCCAAATGAAATTTTCCCATTAAATTCTGTAATATATTCGGGATTTACTGTTAATTCTACATATGCTGAGTCTGCATCATAAGCATTTTTAACTAACTCAGATAACGCTGTTACTTCACTTCTGATTAATTCTTCTCCGAGCTTATATATCAATGAAGTATGAACTTTAAACTTTAAATCTTCAAGATTTGATTGATTAGTATCAGGATCCTCGTAATACTCACTCTCAAAAATATTTAATTGCTCATTCGACATTTTTTCACCTCGTATAAACATTATTTGTGAAACTTATCTTTTACTTTTAAGATTAACTATGAATTAAAAAAACACACAACCGATTACATTAATTGTAATCTAGATCATGTGTTTTTTAAACATAATTATAATTTATTAAAGAAATTTATCCTCATATAAAATTGGGATGGATTACTCCACCGTCACACTCTTCGCAAGGTTACGTGGTTTATCCACATCACACCCGCGGTGAAGGGCTGCGTAGTAAGCGATTAGCTGTAATGGAACAACAGATGCAAGTGGTGCAAGTGCTGGGTGTACAGCTGGAAGGACGAAACGATCGCCTTCGTCTTCTAGGCCTTTTAGTGAGATGACACATGGGTTTGCGCCGCGTGCAACGACTTCTTTGACGTTACCGCGAATGCTGAGGTTTACGTGCTCTTGCGTGGCAAGGGCAATGACCGGTGTGCCTTCTTCAATTAAAGCAATCGTGCCGTGTTTGAGTTCTCCGCCAGCAAAACCTTCTGCTTGGATGTAAGAGATCTCTTTTAGTTTGAGTGAACCTTCAAGGCACACATAATAGTCAAGTCCTCTTCCGATAAAGAATGCGTTACGTGTCACTGTGAAGAAGTCACGAGCGATTTGTTCCATTTCATCCTTTTGATCGACAAGGGCTTCCATTGCGTTTGCTACAATCCCAAGCTCTTTCACAAGATCAAAGTCAAGAGATTGACCATTTAATTCAGCTGCAACGGATGCAAGGATCGCAAGAACAGCGATTTGCGCTGTGTAAGCTTTTGTTGAAGCCACTGCGATTTCTGGTCCTGCATGAAGAAGCAATGTGAAGTCTGCTTCACGAGAAAGTGTAGATCCTGGTACGTTTGTGATCGTTAATGCTTTATGACCAAGTTCTTTGACTTGAACAAGTACAGCACGGCTGTCCGCAGTTTCCCCAGATTGAGAAAGGAAGATGAACAACGGCTTTTTCGATAGAAGCGGCATGTTGTAAGAGAATTCACTTGCTACATGGACTTCTACAGGTACTTTCGCCCAGTCTTCAATGTATTGTTTACCAACAAGTCCAGCATGGTAGCTCGTTCCGCAAGCCACGATGTAAATGCGGTCTGCTTCTGCTACTGCGCTTGCGATATCGCCAGCGACTGACAGCTTGCCGTTTTCGTCTTGATATTCTTGGATGATTTTGCGCATCACTAGCGGCTGTTCATCCGTTTCTTTTAACATGTAGTGAGGATATGTGCCTTTCTCAATGTCGCTTGCATCCAGCTCAGCGATATAAGAAGGACGTGTCATGATATCACCGTCAAGGTTTTTGATGATCACCTCATCTTTAGTGACAATGACCATTTCTTTATCCATTAATTCCGCATATTCGTTTGTTACTTGAAGCATCGCCATTGCGTCAGAAGCCACAACGTTGAAATCTTCGCCGAAACCAACCAATAATGGGCTTTTGTTTTTCGCCACATAGATTGTTTCTTTGTTTTCGTTATCGAAAAGGGCAATTGCGTAAGAGCCTTTTAGTTGAAGAAGCGTTTGACGGAAAGCTTCCTCTGTCTCAAGACCTCTATTCACAAATTGTTCGATGACTTGAACAACAACCTCTGTATCTGTGTCGCTTTTTAGTGTGACGTCTTGTAAATATTCGCGTGTCAATTGTACATAGTTCTCGATGACACCGTTATGAACAAGCGTAAAACGGCCAGAAGCACTTTGATGCGGATGCGCATTTAGATGGCTTGGTACACCGTGTGTTGCCCAGCGTGTATGTCCAATTCCTGCTGAAGATGCCACGTTTGCATCAACGACTTCACGAAGCTCAGCGATACGTCCTTTTTCTTTGAACACATGCACGCCATCTTCGTTTGCCACAGCGATACCTGCTGAGTCATACCCACGGTACTCAAGCTTCTCTAAACCTTTTAATAAGATTTCCTTCGCATCATTCTGACCAATATAACCTACGATTCCACACATAAATATTCTTCCTCCCGATCATGTGAAAGGGACAAAGAAAGCCTACTAAAATAGAAGGGACATTTCTTCGTCCCTCTCTACATGTTTAATTTGGGAGATCATGTGTATTCCCTTTGTACAAAGAGTCACCTCTTTGCTTTAAAGAAACACTTACGGCTGTGATCTCTATATTTGATCAGCCGGGAGGCATCCGCCGAAAAATTCGATAACCTCCATCCTCGTCAACTAAGCATCTGTCGTTCGATCGCTTAGTTCGGGCGCTATAATTATAAGAGTGGCTGAACATCTACCCTGCCTTTCCTGCTAGAATAAAAATCCAGTAACACAAGGATGATTGTACTATAAGGTCTGACCTCCGTCAATCACAATTTAGCGGGTGATCCCTTTCATGTGAGAAAGTGAGACCTCCCTACACTATATGCGATGAGGCTTGTCACGTTCTACCTTTGATGTGCTCTCTTATGTATGAAAGCAAGCAGCAAATTGCCCTCGCTTATATCATTCGTACTAGACCAGCCTCTTATGACGTTTATTCGAAAAAAAAAGCAAACCGCTGCTTAGCGATTTGCTTTAATCAATTACTCAATACCCATTTCTTCTTTGACAACAGCCGTAATGCGAGCCACGTATTCATCACACAACTCTTTTGTTTTCGCCTCTGCCATGACACGTACAAGCGGCTCTGTTCCAGATGGACGAACCAGGATGCGTCCGTCACCGTTCATCTCTTTTTCAACCTCTTGGATCACAGCTTTTACTTTTTCATTTTCTTCCACTTTATACTTATCAGATACCTTCACATTCACTAGAAGTTGCGGGAATTTCTCCATTTCAGCTGCAAGCTCTGACAATGTTTTTCCTGTTGCTTTGAGTGTATTCACCAGCATGATCGCTGAAAGCATGCCGTCACCTGTCGTATTATAATCAAGGAAAATCAAGTGGCCTGACTGCTCGCCTCCGACATTATAGCCATCCTTTTTCATCGCTTCGACCACATAGCGGTCACCAACAGCGGTTTGAATGCTCTTAATGCCTTGCTTCTCAAGCGCTTTATAGAAACCAAGGTTACTCATGACCGTTGACACGACCGTGTCATCCTTTAATCGGCCTTCACCCTTTAGATAACGTGCGCATATGTACATAATTTGATCGCCGTCTACAATATCACCTTTTTCATCGACTGCAATTAAGCGGTCGCCGTCGCCATCAAACGCAAGACCAATATCGGCTCCTTTTTCTTTCACAAAAGCAGAAAGTGCCTCTGGATGAGTAGAACCTACGCCATCGTTGATATTCAATCCGTTTGGTGATGTTCCCATTGTTGACACATCTGCATCTAAATCTGCAAATAAATGTGTTGCAAGAGAAGATGTTGCACCATGTGCACAATCAAGCGCTACGTGAATGCCTGTGAAATCCTCGTCCGCTGTCTGCTTCAAGAATTGCAAGTACTTCTGACCGCCTTCAAAGTAGTCATTCACGGTTCCAAGATCGGCTCCCACTGGACGTGGCAATTCATCAACTGGCTGATCCATTAGCTGCTCAATTTCATTTTCCTGTTCATCTGACAGTTTAAAACCATCACCACCGAAAAATTTAATTCCGTTGTCTTGAACTGGGTTATGCGAAGCTGAAATCATGACACCTGCTTCTGCATCCATTGCCTTCGTTAAATAAGACACACCAGGTGTTGAGATCACACCTAAACGCATGACTTCAGCCCCAATTGAAAGTAAGCCTGCTACGAGTGCTCCTTCTAACATATGACCAGATACACGCGTGTCTCGTCCAACGAGTACCTTTGGACGTTCTTTATCCTTCGTGAGCACATAGCCGCCAAATCTCCCAATTTTAAATGCGAGCTCTGGCGTTAATTCGCTATTAGCCACACCCCTTACACCATCAGTTCCAAAGTACTTGCCCATGTTTCAATCGCTCCTTTTTTACCATTCAAGAGGACGCTGCGTCCTCTTTGTTATCTTCTTTGACCCGCTGTCTTTGACTTGATTCTTTTTTTGCTTTATCTTGTGTTGATTCCTTTTGACTCTTCTCTTCCTGATCATCATCGGATGATTGATCTTTCCGATCATTCGTAGAAGCCGGCTGATCTTCTGTATCAGTAGAAGTCAGTTTCACTTTGACCTTCGATCTAGATAATGTCCACGTCACATTTTGAGGGCCATTCACTTGTACTTTGACCTCATGTGTTCCTTCGTTTAAGTCCCCGACATTGATATAGGCTTCAATATCTGAAGCCTTTAGTTTATCAATTGCACTCTTTGAACCTTTTGCTGTTAGTGTGAGACGCCCAGAAGACGGACTCACAAATTCAGAGCTAAGATCCTTGCTCAGACCCACGACAGAAATTGGGACATTATCGATCTTTTTTTCTTCAGCTGTTGCAACCTTCACTTTGATTTTAACAGTTTCAGGTGATACCTTTTTCACACCATCTGGCAGTGGAATGTCGGCATCAATCTCTGTATCATCTTTAATCTTGCTTAGGTCGAGCTTAACACCGTCAATAAAATCAAGCGCATCCAACACCTTTTGAGAACCGTAGACTGTAACCTCACTTGGGCTTGTCTCGATGCTTGAGATACTGATCCCATCTGGCAAGCTGCCCGTCCGCTCAATCTTAAACGGAACTTTCTTGCTTGGACTCGTAATCGGGACCGTAATATCTACCACAGACGGACTCACTTCGACTGGTAGCTCATTCCCGCTGCTATCATACACAGTGAGCTTCGCTTCTTTCTCAATTTGCTGATCAACATCCTCTAAGTTCACAAATGCTTTAATGACAGAAATTTTGTCGATTACGTCTTTTGAGCCAGTAACCGTGACATTTTTCGGATTCACAATAGGCTGCTCTGGTGAATAGCCGTCTTTGATTTTATTTTGATTATAAAATTCAGTTTCAACAGGAAATTCAGCTGTCGTTTTTTCTTGTATCGTCACAGTCGTCACAGACGGATTAATCGTTAACGTGATTCCTTTCGATACATCTCTTGCCTTCAATTCGACTTTATGTGTACCTGTCGTCAGGTTTTGCATATCTGCGTAAATTTCAAAATTTTTCGTTTGTCTTGCTGTTTTCACAGCACTAGTTGATCCTTTAATCGTGACATTGACTGTCTGCGGCACACCAGTGACTACATACTTTTCGTCGTCATAATATGCTTTAACAGGAATGTCCGTTAAGGTTGCTTCGTCTGTTGTCGATGTTGGGAAAAAGGATTCACCGATTTTTTTCGGCGTGGGCGCTTGCGCTGAATTGACTGCACCATACAGCAATAAAGCGAAGACCAATGCAAGAAACTTAACGGCCCAGCGATTATTCAAAATCTTATCCATTTTTCTTGCCCCTCCAATACCATTTGGTCGAGGAAGCATCTTTGCTGTTCTTACTAAACTCAGCAATCAGCATTTCTTCAAGCGCTTCTTCTGTCAATTCTCGATGGAGATCACCATTTCTTGCGACACTAATGCCGCCTGTCTCCTCGGAGACAATAACGGTTAAACTGTCCGTTACTTCACTAATACCAACTGCCGCGCGGTGACGTGTACCGAGCTCCTTAGAGATAAAAGGACTTTCAGACAGCGGTAAATAACACGCTGCAGCTGCAATCTCATCACGCTTCATAATCACAGCGCCGTCATGAAGCGGTGTATTCGGAATGAAGATATTAATCAGCAGCTCAGAACTGACCTTTGCATTTAAAGGAATTCCGGTCTCTATGTAATCATTCATTCCAGTATCGCGCTCAATCGTTAACAGCGCGCCTATTCTACGTTTTGCCATATAGTTAATTGCTTTTGTAATTGCCTCGATCGTTTTCTGCTGCTGTTCCTCTACAGGTGTTCCGCTTCTAGAGAAGAAACGGCCGCGCCCAAGCTGCTCAAGCGCTCTCCTTAGCTCTGGCTGAAAAATAATAATGATCGCAAGGAACCCCCACGTAATCGCTTGATCCATCAGCCATTGAAGTGTGTTAAGACCGAGATACGCACTTCCCATCCTGACGAGAACAATGACGACAATTCCCTTTAAAAGCTGAACCGCTTTTGTTCCGCGGATGACCATCATTAATTTATATATCACATACCAAACAACGAGAATATCAACAGCATTACCGAGGTACTGCAAAAAAGGAATATCCCCTAAAGCCATTTCCTCGTCCTCCAGAATTTTCAGTTATTCTTCGTTCGATTCATTTTTTATAAAAAAAGAGCCTATGTGTAAGTACATAGCGTGGCTATTATACCACATTTTGTTTCAGCAAGGAAAATAGTTGCCATATCTGGCTGGCATTCAAGTCTGTCCATCAATAGAAAAAGAGCAGTCCCCTTAGAGACTGCTCTCAAACTGTTTGATTTACTTTTGCTCCTCTGGTCCAATGACCCGCATCACGTCTTGTGCTGTAGACTTCATTTTGTACCAAACCCAATCAAACACTTCATTAATTTCATTGATTTGACCAGTGACTTGTCCGGCAGAAGCAGTCAGCTGTTCTCCATTGACGACTGTTACGTTCCCATCAACCTTGCCTTCTACAATCAGCTTGCCATTTTTCACAGTGACGTCACCTTTAACGGTTTCCCCTTTAGGTACCGTCACTGTATCATTTTCAACCACGAGATTCGGCTGCTTTGACACACTGAAATTATGATCCGTATTCCAGCTTGTAAACAGACTGCCTCCCATCAATATGACAAAGAGGGCAGCGGCGACCATTAGCGGATGAGCTTTGATCCATCTTTGAATCGACACACGCTTTTTCTCCTTTGGAAGACCTGCCATCACCTTTGCAGTGAAATCAGATGGTGCTTCTATATGAGATGTACTCTGCACGAGCGCGATGGATTTCTCAATTTGTTGAAAATGAGTACGGCATTCCTCACACGATTGCAGATGGCTCTTTAATTCTTTTTCATCTTCGGGCTCAATGTCCCCGTCTAAATACTGATGCATAAGCAGGACGATTTTTTCCTGACAGCTCATCAAAATCACCTCACTCAAAGGTCTCTCAACTGTTTCCGGAGAGCCTCTCTACCCCTGTGTATTCTCGTTTTCACCGTACCAACTGGTATATTCAGAATCTCACTAATTTCTTTTAACGAGAGTTCATCAATATACTTTAATACGATGACCGAGCGATATTTATCGGGTAATCTTAAAATTTTTTGCTGAATGGTGCTCGATAATTCAAGCGACACCACCTCGTCCTCTGGCAAAATGCCGTCAGCCGCAATTTGAGAATACATATTCAGTCCTTCTGTCCCTGCCACCTCTGCATCTAAATAATAATCCGGCTTTTTTTTACGAATACGGTCGATGGTCAGGTTGGTTGCAATGCGGTACAGCCACGTGGAAAACTTACGATTCACATCAAAGCTCTCAATATTCACATAGGCACGAATAAACGCCTCCTGCGCAATATCTTCTGCTTCATGTGCATTCCCAAGCATACGATAGCACAGCTGATAAATTTTGTCTTTATACAGGTCTACGATGTCTGCAAATGCGTTCTGGTCGCCTTTTTTCACTTGCTTAATTCTCTTTTTAATCATTGTTTCCATAGTATATTCAACCTCTGCCTTCACCGGTCTTTATGTATACGAACCTCGTTCCAAAAGGTTTCATTCTCCTCTAAAAAATAGTGTAACAAATTTTTGACAGCATGTTACGCTTATCAGCCGGTAAAAACCTTAACATATCCTTAAATTTCCCCAAAATTAAAAAAGAACGGGAACAAGTCCCGCTCTATAATAGCTTTTCACCCATTAAAGAACCAATTAATGCAACTGCCGCTTCTGCTGTTTTATTTTTCTCATCTAATACCGGATTCACCTCAACAAACTCAGCAGATGTCAAAATCCCTGCTTCCTCTAAAAGCTCCATTGCAAGATGACTCTCTCTATAACTGATGCCGCCAGCAACCGGCGTTCCCACGCCAGGGCACTCCGCTGGATCAAGGCCGTCTAAATCAAGCGACAAATGAACACCATCTGTTCTTTCTTTTAAATACGCAATGGCTTCCTCCATTACTCTCGTCATCCCTAATCGATCAATTTCATGCATCGTATACACTTTAATGCCTTTTTCTCTAATCAATGCCCGCTCTCCTTCATCTAAAGAACGAGCACCAATCAAGATCACATTCTCAGGCTTTACTTTTGGCGCATAACCGCCAATATTCGTTAGATCAGCATGCCCAAGACCGAGACTGACAGCAAGTGGCATCCCATGAATATTCCCAGAAGGAGAGGTTTCCTCTGTATTTAAATCACCGTGTGCATCATACCAAATGACACCCAAATTTTCATAATGCTTGGCTACACCGGCTAGTGTACCAATTGCAATGCTATGATCCCCGCCTAAAATCAGCGGAAACGAACCTGACTGCACAATACTGCTAACCTTTTCAGCAAGAAGCTGGTTCGCGCCAGCATTCTCCGTTAAGTTTTTCAGTTTTTCACTTGTATAGAGACCTTTCTCATCATCTCTTTGCTCAACGGGAATATCCCCTAGATCCTCGACATCAAATGAAAGCGATTCCAATTTTTCTTTTACACCAGCACAGCGAATAGCACTCGGCCCCATATCGACGCCCCTTCTCATTTGACCGAGATCCATCGGCACCCCAACAATCGTGACCTTCTTTTGATCTCCCATATGTACATCCCCTTTCCGTTCATGCTTATATTTTACTTTCTCGGTACCTTTTGACTCAACTCAACAATATTTTGAATAGTTATACATTCCAATCGTCAAAATAAAAAAAAGACACCTTTTTAAAAAAGGTGTCTTAACTGGGCTAGCTGGATTCGAACCAACGCATGACGGAGTCAAAGTCCGTTGCCTTACCGCTTGGCTATAGCCCAAAAATGGTGGAGGGGGGCGGATTCGAACCGCCGAACCCGGAGGGAGCGGATTTACAGTCCGCCGCGTTTAGCCACTTCGCTACCCCTCCACATATGGAATTGATAAAAGAAAAACAGTGCCGGCAAGAGGACTTGAACCCCCAACCTACTGATTACAAGTCAGTTGCTCTACCAGTTGAGCTACACCGGCATATGGTGGAGGATGACGGGCTCGAACCGCCGACCCTCTGCTTGTAAGGCAGATGCTCTCCCAGCTGAGCTAATCCTCCACATCATGGTGACCCGTACGGGATTCGAACCCGTGTTACCGCCGTGAAAGGGCGGTGTCTTAACCGCTTGACCAACGGGCCAGTTTGTCAAGTTTACTGTTTCCGTGAAGCTGACAAAAGTTATTATATACAGGTTGTCCCCCTTTTGTAAAGGGGATTTTTATTTTTTTTATTTTCTAACTATTCAACCCTCATCAGCACAACATTTTGACTGAAATATAATTTCAGTATTTAAATATAATATTGAAATTTCATGTCATACTCAATATACTGAAAATGAAGAAATAAGGAGGTATGTCACATGCAGCCATCTCAACTGCGTTCTTTGACAACAGAATCAAGAAACCCTAACACCATGAGAATTTCACAAGCAAGCCCGCTAGAAATACTCCAAATGATAAATGCGGAAGATATGAAGGTCGCTGAAGCCGTCAACCGTGTCCTTCCAGACGTAAAGACAGCAAGTGACTTGGTCTTTGAATCCATCTCGAATGGGGGCAGACTCATTTATCTAGGCGCTGGAACAAGCGGCAGAATTGGGGTAATGGATGCGGTCGAATGTCCACCTACCTATAGCATTTCACCTGATGTCATCGTAGGCATCATGGCCGGTGGCGACTCTGCCTTTTCACATGCAGCAGAAGATGTGGAAGACAGTGAAGAAGCTGGTCAAAAAGATTTAGAACACATCCACCTCACATCAAAAGATACAGTTGTCGGCATCGCGGCGAGCGGTAGAACACCCTATATCATTGGCGCTTTAAACTATGCTAGAACCATTGGAGCAAAAACAGTAGCCCTCAGCTGCAATGAACAAGCAGAGATTAGCGAACTAGCAGACTGCGCCATTGAAGTCGTCGTAGGACCAGAAGCCATCACTGGGTCAACACGAATGAAAGCCGCATCCGCTCATAAAATGATTTTAAATATGCTTTCCACCTCTGTCATGATCAGACAAGGCAAAGTATATGAAAACCTGATGGTAGATGTAAAAGTAAGCAATCATAAACTAAAAGAACGCGCCATCACCATCATTCAGCATGTGACCAATGCTCCCTACGAACAAGCCGTAAAAGCCCTTGAAGCAGCCGATTTAGAAGTTAAAACAGCCATCGTCATGCTCCAAACCAAAACAGATAAAAAGACAGCCAAAGACCTGCTCAACAAAGCAGATGGTCACATCGACAAAGCCATCTTACGTCATCAATCTTAAAGGAGGAAACTCATGTCAGCAGGCGGACTCACCTTACTACACACAATGAAATCAAAGCTTCCCCAATCTGAAAAAATCATTGCAGACTATATCCTTGCCCATCCTGACAAACTCATTAAAAGCACAGTGCATGAAATCAGTCAGGCTGCCGGTGCAAGCAGCTCTGCCGTCATCCGTCTCTGTAAGTCTCTCGGGCTGGATGGCTATCACGATTTGAAAATGCGGATCGCTGGAGACTTAATGCACACTGATAAACAAGGCTACCGGGATATCGAACAAGATGAACCACTTCAATCCATTATTCAAAAGACAGCAGGAAACACCATTCAATCGATCAAAGATACAGCCTCTATTTTAAATGTAGAAGCTTTAGAAAAAGCTGTGCAACTGCTGCTGAATGCAAACCAAATCCATTTTATCGGTGTGGGTGCATCTGGCATCGTCGCAGCTGATGCCCAGCAGAAATTTCTCAGAATCAATTATGCAGCCACCGCCTTCACTGACATGCACATCGCATCTACGGTCATCGCAAATGCTGGAAAGAATGACATTGTGTTCGGTATATCCTTCTCAGGAGAAACATTAGACATCATCCAAGCGCTTCAGCTCGCCAAAGAAAATGAAGTAAAAACCATTGCTTTAACGCACCCAGGTCATACAAGCGTTTCTGCATTGTGTGATGTCCATCTATCAACGTCCGGTTCCAATGAAGCACCTTTTCGCAGTGCTGCCACTTCCTCTAGAATGGCACAGCTCTATTTAATCGATGTCTTGTTCCTCAGTTTAGCCTCCCGTCAATATGAACAGACAGCACAATATATTGACAAAACAAGGCATGCCATCCGCTCCATGAAACGAAAAACAAAGGGGGATTCAACATGAGTCATCAAAAGAAATATCAGCAGTTGGCGAAAGAAATCCTTTCACTCTGTGGTGGTTCTGAAAACATCTCTTCCCACACACATTGTATGACACGTCTCCGAATTACACCCATTGATCGTGAAAAAGTGCAAACCACCGCGATCAAAGAACTCGATGGCGTCATTGGCGTCGTCGAAGCGGAAACACTGCAAATCATTTTAGGCACAGGTGTTGTCAACCAAGTATCAAGTGCATTTGAACAGCTGCTCAATGCCTCAGGTTCATATGATTTAAACAACGAAGCACAGAAAAACAAACAAGCCATTTCACAAAAGAACCGCACACCATTCAAGCTGTTCTTACGGCGGATCGCCAGCATTTTCATTCCCATTATTCCAGCACTCGTTGCATCGGGTCTTATAACGGGTATTACAAAAGCGGTCGTGCAAGCAGGCTGGCTCGATGAAAAATCTCAAGCTGCGATTATCCTAACCGTTATAGGCTCAGGCTTGTTTGCTTATCTCGGTATATTAGTAGGAACAAACGCCGCAAAAGAATTTGGTGGCTCTCCTGCATTAGGCGCATTAGCAGGTATTCTCATCATTAACCCAGCTGCCGCTGATATTATGTTATTTGGCACTAATATTCTACCAGGCAGAGGCGGACTCATCGGTGTTCTTCTTGCAGCTATTTTTATGGCACTTGTTGAGACACGGATCAGGCGCTTCGTCCCGCAATCACTCGATATCATCGTCACACCAACCATCACACTACTCATTACAGGCATTTTCACGTACGTTATCTTCATGCCAGTCGGCGGATTTATATCTGATGCCATCACCTCTGGACTTACTTATCTATTAAACATTGGCGGTATTTTTGCCGGATTTGTTCTTGGTGCGACCTTCCTTCCTCTTGTTGTCACTGGACTTCACCAAGGCCTAACACCTATTCATATGGAACTGATTAATTCAATTGGAGATGACCCGCTTCTGCCAATCCTCGCTATGGGAGGCGCAGGACAGGTCGGTGCTGCCTTTGCCATTTATATGAAAACAAAAAAGAAAAAGCTGAAAAGAGCCATTGCAGGCGGACTTCCTTCAGGAATGCTTGGAATTGGAGAACCGCTCATTTTCGGTGTCACACTCCCGCTCGGAAGACCCTTCCTCACCGCTTGTCTCGGCGCTGGAATCGGCGGAGCATTTCAAGCCTATTTCCAAATCGCCACTAAAGCAATCGGGGTATCAGGTCTCCCATTAACCTTTATCGTTCACACACATCAAATGCTACTTTACTTAATAGGACTCTTTATTGCATATGTCGCTGGATTTATCTTCACATACTTATTTGGATTTCATGATGATATGGCTGTTGAATTCGAGGAAAATAAGCAATAGGAGGTCTAGCTCTTGAAGAAATATTTTCTCATCATCACAAGTCTGTTCATACTCCTTGGGTTACCAGTACAAACATTTGCAACTAGCTCCCATCCTGTATCGTCTTTGTCTAAAACAGCACCTGAAGAATATCCCGTCTTAAAAAAAGCAAAACGACCGGAACAAGTAGGTTTTTCTTCTAGGCAGCTTAGGAAGGTTGATCACATGATTCAAAACGATATCAAAGCAGGATTTCCAGGAGCAGCACTCATCATTATCAAGGATGGTCAGATCGTCCATCAAAAAGCCTATGGCTACAGACAAAAATATAAAGGGACAACAGAACTCAAATTCTATAAGAAAATGAAAAAGAACACACTGTTCGATTTGGCATCCAATACAAAAATGTATGCCACCAACTATGCCCTGCAAAAGCTAGTATATGAACAAAAACTAGATGTAAATGAAAAAATACAAACCATCCTGCCTGACTTTCAAGATGAACCAGATGCAAAGGTAACCGGCAAAGATCAGCTTCGAGTCAAGGATCTTCTAACCCATTCTGCCGGACTGCCTTCCAGTGTTTTATTTTATAGCAAAGAGCAAGCGGGCTCTTTTTTCTCTCAAGATAGACAAACAACCATGAAATGGCTACCAAAGGTGCCTCTGCAATACAAGCCAGGCACTCAGCATATTTATAGTGATATTGATTACATGCTGTTAGGCATGATCATTGAGAAAAAAACCGGTATGCCACTTGATCAATATGTAGAGTCGACGATTTATCGACCGCTTGGTCTAAAACATACCATGTTCAATCCGCTGAAAAAGGGATTCAAGCCAAAGCATTTTGCAGCAACCGAGCGTCTAGGCAATACAAGAGATGGTGTCATTGATTTTGAAAACATTCGCAGGTATACCTTGCTAGGTGAAGTCCACGATGAGAAAGCCTATTACTCAATGGCAGGTGTCTCCGGACATGCCGGACTTTTCTCTAATACATCAGATATGGCCGTACTGCTTCAGCTGATGCTCAATAAAGGAGGCTATGGGAAAACAACCATCTTTGACCAAGCTTCTATCGATCTCTTTACGGAATCATCAGACACGAACCCAACTTACGGGCTAGGCTGGCGGAAAAACGGCAATACTGACATGGAATGGATGTTTGGGAAGTACGCAAGTAAAGAAGCGTATGGACACACAGGCTGGACCGGAACGATGACATTGATTGATCCAAAACACAATCTAGGCGTCGTCTTGCTGACAAATAAAAAACATTCACCCGTCATTTCACCTGAAGTCAACCCAAATCAATTTGAAGGTGACCTTTTCCCAACTGGTACTTATGGAAGCATCATGACCGCAATCTACGAATCTTTTAAGTAAAAGGAGGAATTCGATGTTAAAAGCTCTGTTCCCCGCTGCACTCGTTTTGGCCCTGCTCACCTCTTCCATTCCAACGGAAAAGGTGAGCTCCGCCCCTCTCCCAACTGCCAAACAAATGGTTCAGGACATGTCCTTGGATGAAAAAATTGGCCAAATGCTCATGCCAGACTTTCGCAATTGGCAAGCAGAAGGTGAATCCGCTCCTACAGGCTTCACAAAAATGAATAAAGAAGTTTCTCACCTTGTAGAGAAATATCATTTAGGCGGTGTCATCTTATTTGCAGAAAATGTCGTTGATACGAAACAAACCGTCAAACTCACACATGAATTTCAAAAAGCATCACCCAACATTCCTTTACTCATTTCCATTGATCAAGAAGGCGGAATCGTCACAAGACTACAAAAGGGAACACATTTCCCAGGAAATATGTCGATTGGTGCCTCTAGAAGTAAGAAAAATGCATATGACACAGGAAAAATCATCGGCAAAGAATTAAACGCTCTAGGTATCAATACAAACTTCTCTCCTGTTCTTGATGTGAATAATAACCCGAATAACCCCGTCATTGGTGTCCGTTCCTTTAGCTCTGACCCCGAACTTGTCACGAGACTTGGTCTGCAAACCATGAAAGGACTTCAAAAGGAAAAGACCATTTCCACATTAAAGCATTTCCCGGGACATGGTGATACAGCTGTTGATAGTCACTACGGACTTCCGCTTGTCGAACATGATCTAGATCGTCTTAAAAAGGTGGAGCTGTATCCGTTTCAACAAGCAATCAACGCAGGGGCAGATATGGTCATGACCGCTCATGTTCAATTCCCAGCCATTGATGACACAACGTATAAAAGCAAAAAAAATGGCGAGGACATTATGGTTCCAGCAACCTTATCAAAAAAAGTCATCACAAACTTATTAAAAGAAGACATGGGCTTTCAAGGAGTGGTTGTAACAGACGCCCTCAATATGAAAGCGATTGCAGATAACTTCGGACAGGAAGAAGCTGTGGTAATGGCTATTAAAGCAGGCGTCGACATTGCCCTCATGCCAGCACCTGTCACGTCCTTAAAGACAGAAAAAAACCTAGAGAATGTGTTCAATGCTTTAAAAAGAGCAGTTCTCACAAAAGAAATCCCGATATCTCAGATCAATCAATCTGTCGAAAAAATCCTTCAATTAAAGATCAAACGCGGCATCATTTCCGCCAATAAATCAGTAAGCCTTGAGAAGAAAATCAAAAAAGCCACACAGCTCGTTGGTCAAAAGTCGCACCGAAAAGCAGAACAAAAAATGGCACGTGAAGGAATCACTCTCCTTAAAAACAACGACAAAACCTTGCCTTTTAAGCCTAAAAAGAATGACAAAATCGTACTCATGGCACCATACGAAGATCAAACAAAAGCAATGTCCGTCACAATTGAATCACTAATCAAACAAAAAAAGATCAAACCTGTGCGTATCCAATCATACGCATTTGCAGATAAGAGCTTCTCCAAAGAAACAGCCAAACTCATTCAAAATGCTGACTATGTCATTACCGGCTCTTACGTTGTCCAAAATGACCCGGCTGTGAATGATGGCGTCATTGATGACGGTGTACAGGATCCGAAAAAATGGGCAACGGCCTTCCCTCGTGCTGTCATGAATGAAGCAGCAGCACAAAACAAAAAATTGGTCATCATGAGTCTTAGAAACCCATATGATGCTGCAAATTTCGAGGAAGCCGACGCCTTACTGGCTGTGTACGGTTTTAAAGGCTACTCAAATGGACAATTCAATCAACCCAATATTCCTGCGGGACTAGAAGTGATTTTTGGAGCGGCCTCACCTAAAGGAAAATTGCCCGTCGCTATCCCATCAGTCACTCATCCTAATCAAACCCTTTACCCATTTGGCTATGGACTCAATTTAAAAGGCAAACAGATCAAATAGGAGGGATTCTCTTGAAAAAGACAGCAAGCTTGATACTCGCTAGCATTCTCATGATCAGCACATTGACCGCCGCCTCCCCCGCAGATTCAGAACGAACAGATACAAAAGGAAAAAAAGCAACAGTCAAAACAGGTATCGAAACATTACTCTCAAGTAACCTCTCTTGGCTTAAAGGGAAAAAAGTAGGGCTTATTACGAATCCTACAGGCATTGATGCAAACATGAAAAGCAGTGTCGATCTGCTATTTGAACACCCCGATATCAAACTGACTGCCTTGTATGGGCCTGAACATGGCGTCCGTGGTGATGCACAAGCAGGAGAAGGCGTCGAATCGTATATTGATGAAAAAACAGGCCTGCCTGTTTACTCTCTTTATGGTAAAACAAGAAAGCCAACTCCTGAAATGCTCAAAAATGTAGATGTCCTGCTATTTGATATTCAAGACGTTGGTACTCGTTATTACACCTATATTTACACGATGGCCTATGCAATGGAAGCAGCTAAGGAAAACAACATTCCATTTGTTGTCTTAGATCGTCCAAACCCAATAGGCGGGCTAAAAGTAGAAGGACCTGTATTAGAGCCAGAACACGCCTCTTTTGTAGGTCTCTATCCCATCCCATTAAGACATGGGATGACAACTGGAGAACTTGCATACATGTTTAACAAAGAATTTCATATCAACGCTGATGTAAAAGTGATCAAAATGAAACATTGGAAACGATCCATGACGTTCGATGACACGAAGCTGCCGTTCGTCCTCCCTTCACCTAATATGCCGACCGTTGATAGTACCTTTGTTTACCCAGCAACAGGATTAATCGAAGGCACAAACGTTTCTGAAGGCAGAGGAACGACAAAACCGTTCGAACTCATTGGCGCTCCATATATCAATAGCAATGAGCTAGCAGATCATTTAAATGGGTTAAAACTAAAAGGCGTTCAATTTAGACCTGTCTCATTTACCCCTACCTTTTCAAAACATGCCGGGACTTTGTCTCACGGGGTACAGCTTTATGTCACAGACCGAAAATCATTCGAAGCAGTCAAAACAGGTCTATCCATCATCAAAGCAATACATGACACGTATCCTAATGACTTTCAATTCCTACAAACAGGCAGCTTTGATAAACTCATCGGGAATAGCTGGATCAAAGAAGAAATCAATAAAGGCACTTCCATCAAACACATCATGAAACAATACCACCATGATCTAAAGACATTCGAAAAGAAACGGAAGAAATACCTCATCTATTAATCGCAAAAAAGCCTCCACCTTAAAGGATGGAGGTTTTTTCATGATAAAGACTTAGTCACAGCAGGTACTTTCAGCTCGAAACGATGAAGTAAAAAGCCAAACAAGGCTGCAAGCACTTGCTGAAACAGCATGCCAATCACGACAGGAACAGCAACAGCAGGCGGGAAAAAGCTAATGGCAAGCACAGCACCCGCGCTAATGTTCCGCATACCGCCCGTATACACAATCGCCACAATTTCTCCTTGGGTACATTTCATCGCCTTTCCAATCAACCACGCAAACGCATACCCACTCATCGCAATGAAAAAGACAGTCGCTGCTTTGCTAAAAAACGCAGCATCCAGTTCACGCAAATATGGGGCGACAACAGAACTGTTAATCGATACGACAACAAACAAGCCTAATTTTGAAAAAGGAGCCAAGGTCTGACTCATTGCTTTTGTCACCGATGGCTTTGCATACTGACGAACGAGCATCCCTAAAATAGAGGGCAACACCACCATACCGAATAGTCCTTTCATGATCGCCACCATGTCCATATGGACCTGTGTACCAACGAAGATTGACAAGCTGACTGGCACAATCAATGGCGAAAGCAATGTATCAATTAATATGATAGATAACGTTAACCCCACATTCCCTTTATACATTGCTGCCCATATTAAACTAGACACACCTGTCGGAATCACCATCGCAAGCGTCAAACCGGTGATCGTCATAGAATCACCCGCAAATATCAAATGCCCCGCCGACCATGCATAAAGGGGCATCAGCACATGCAAAATCATAAACGATAAAATCAAAGGCAATGGATGCATCACCGTATGTTTTAAAGCTGAAAAAGTAGATGACAAGCTCCCTGAAAATGTCATCACAGCAAACACCCAAGGCACCAAAAAGGTGAAATCTTTTAAATACGCCGCCAATAATACACCAAGTAGCACGCTGACAGGCGTAATGAGCGGCATCATCCGGCCGAGCACCTGATTCAAACGGACAAGCATGCCGGCCACCTCCATCCTTCACTTTCTTCCTTGTTCTATTGTAACAAACAGAAAAGTCTTTTTAAGATCCGATCACTTGTTTCATAAGTTTTTGACTAGACGTATCCATTCCAACTACGTCCACCTCTACACCAGCTGTACAATATTTTTCCTTCACACGTTCAATTGCGGCCACACCTGATTCGTCCCATATACGCGCTTCAGACAAATCAATCACAACCGTGTTCAAGTCGTTTCCATGATGGAAGGCTTGAATCAATTCAGTCACGGAAGCAAAGAAAATTTGACCCTTAATTCGGTAAACCCATGTACCAGCTTGGCTTTCTGTAGAGGTAATATGCAGTTTTGATATTTTAGCCACAAAGAATACGGCACTAAGCAGCACCCCTGCAAAAACACCCTTGGATAAATCATGAGTGAACACCACCGTCACGACCGTGACAAGCATCACAAGAGAATCTGTTTTTGGGTTCTTTTTCAGCTGCTGGAATGAACTCCAATCAAAGGTACCAATAGAAACCATGATCATGACAGCAACAAGAGCAGCCATTGGAATTTGAACAACCACATCACCAAGCACAAAAATCAATACCATTAAAAATGCACCAGCCACAAAGGTAGAAAGCCGGCCTCGTCCCCCTGCCTTTGTATTAATCACAGATTGACCAATCATCGCACAGCCAGCCATACCGCCAAAAAATCCTGCCACCACATTGGCAATTCCTTGGCCTCTCGCTTCCTTATTTTTACGACTAGACGTTTCCGTCATATCATCTACAATTTGTGCTGTTAATAAAGATTCAAGTAAACCAACCATCGCAAGTGCTAAGGAATAAGGAAAAATGATAGCAAGTGTTTCCCAGCTAAACGGTACATTGGGAATAAGAAAAGTTGGCAAAGAGCTAGGAAGCTCTCCCATGTCTCCAACCGTTCTGACATCAATATGCCCAAATACAGCAATCATCGTCATCACAATAATTGCAATAAGTGGAGAGGGAATAACTTTTGTGACCATCGGCAATACATAAATGATCAACAATGCTCCACCTGTCATGACATACATAACCATGGATTCCCCAACGAAATGCGGCAGCTGTGCCATGAAGATCATAATTGCCAACGCATTGACAAAACCAACCATCACAGACCTCGGAATAAATTTCATCAAACGAGAAACACGGCACAATCCAAACACAATTTGAATCAAGCCTGTTAAAATCGTAGCTGCGAACAAATACTGCAATCCATGATCTGCAATCAAATTGACCATGACCAGCGCCATAGCCCCAGTAGCGGCAGAGATCATACCTGGCCGTCCACCAACAAACGAAATCACAATCGCAATACAAAACGAAGCATACAAACCGACCTTAGGATCAACGCCCGCAATAATCGAAAACGCAATCGCCTCAGGAATTAAAGCCAGAGCCACTAAAATACCTGCCAGCACATCCTGACGCACATGTCCAAACCATTCTTGCTTTACAAATAAATCTTTCAAACCATCTACTCCTTTTTATATACATACCGCACACGGAAAAGAAGATCATTCAAACCTGGAGATGAGGAAAGGAAAATAAACAATGCTTCACTTTCGGGGAAAAAGAGGAACGTACAGAGTCTTTTGTTAGAGAGGATTATCATCACTTTAGTAAGAATATAAGAAAGGAACTAAGGAATCAAGCACAAAAAGAAGGAATGTGTAGAAAATTGATACAAAGCTTACTTACCAATCGATTTATTCCATTCATGAGTCTATTTGTCACTGAGCATGTCCAACATTTAAAACAAACAACAAAAGCCCCTATATAAAAGGGGCTTTTGGTTGATTAACGTAATAATTGAAGTACGTTTTGCGGCTGTTGATTCGCTTGTGCAAGCATAGCTTGAGACGCTTGAGAAAGAATGTTGTTCTTTGTGAACTCACTCATTTCTTTCGCCATGTCAACGTCACGAATACGAGACTCAGCAGCAGTTAAGTTTTCAGCAGATGCACCCAAGTTGTTAATCGTGTGCTCTAGACGGTTTTGTACTGCACCAAGTTTTCCACGTTGAGCAGATACTTGGTTAATAGCTGCATCAACAATACTTAGTTGAGTATCAAAACCAACATCAGTAGCATCTGCTGCATTATCAGCAAACTTTCTTACATCGATGTCTTTAATTGCTTGATTCGCTACAATTCCATTAGCACCTTTCACTCCCAATGCATCTGTACTCATTTTATCAATATGAACTGAGATTTGTTGAGTTGCATTAGCACCGATTTGGAACACTAAAGCATTACCACTTGCTGGAACTGCAGGTGTACCTGTATCTGGATCATCTGGATCTGTCGGCGGAATTGCTGGTGTTCCTGGGGTTCCTTTAAACGAACCATCTAATAATTTTTTACCGTTAAACTCTGTACGATTTGAAATTCCATCTACTTCTTCTTGTAAAGCTTTAATTTCATCTTGGATAGATTGAAGGTCAGACTCTTTATCCTGTGTACCAGTATTTCCAGCTTGAACGACTAGTTCACGAACACGTTGAAGGATTGAGTGAGTTTCAGTCAATGCCCCCTCAGCTGTTTGGATAAGAGAGATACCGTCCTGTGCGTTTTTTGAAGCCATTTCTAATCCGCGGATTTGTCCACGCATTTTTTCAGAGATTGCAAGACCTGCTGCGTCATCTCCTGCACGGTTGATTTTAAGACCAGAAGAAAGCTTCTCCATGTTCTTTTGGCTCGCACCGTTGTTAGCAGATAGACGGTTCAGTGTGTTAAGTGCCGCGATATTGTGGTTAATTCTCATTTCCTATTACCTCCATGTAATTTTTTTCGAGCTTGTCTACAAAGTCCATTTAGATGAGAAGCTCTTCCTTAGAATTTCCGATTTCTAAGGCATGTGTACAGTAATAATGCAGATCACCTTTTGGCTCTCTAACTTTACTACCATATGTAACAACAGTTATGGCAATAATCATGAAATCTCCTTCTATTAATGCTCACCATAACAAAGAGTATTGTGTTACCTACTATAGACAGACCTACCACATATTTTAGTTTGTGGAAATTGTTTATTTCACAAATTCGACACATTTAAAATGCATAAAAGGAAAATGAAATTCTATCAACTACGTTTTCAGGAGGAGAAACATAATTAGTGTAAAATTGTGTGGAAACAATACTTTTTCATATACCTAGAATCACTCGATAAAGTAACAGAGAAAAGAAAAAGGATTTTGAGATAAGGATTCACTTCAAAAAAAGAACGTTGAAAAATAACATCAAAAAAGCCCCTGTTCTCTATGATCAGAGGCTTTACCTTTTTCACTTTTTCAATGCTTTTTGAAGAGCTGCTTTTATCTTCGAACCGTTCCATCTTTTATGTGGCACAACGTTGACCAATGGAATGCCTTGCTCTGTCATCAACTAGACGAATTAGCATTGTACGTTCTCAACTACCTTTTTATATTTAAATAAATAGTGGGAGCGATTCGCAAAAAAGCACGATATAAGAAAATTCATTTGCATGATATGCGTCACACTCATGCTACTATGCTAATAAATCAAATCGGCAAAATATCTGGGTTTAATATCAAATCTGTCTATCATCGTTTAGGTTATGCAGAAGCTATATCAAACTTATTGCAAATTCGATAATGCGTCCCCATTGCGTCCCCCAGCAATTAAAAAAGACATAAAAAAAAGCCTTCTCATCATCGAGAAACCTTGTCAGAACAATATTTAGAGGAAAGCTTCCAAGCGGGCTCGAACCGCTGACCTCTTCCTTACCATGGAAGTGCTCTACCTACTGAGCTATGGAAGCATGGCTCCGCAGGTAGGACTCGAACCTACGACCGATCGGTTAACAGCCGATAGCTCTACCACTGAGCTACTGCGGAATGGATAAAGTAACTTCTTCCATTGGAAGGATATAAACAAAAAGCTTGGCGGCGTCCTACTCTCACAGGGGGAAACCCCCAACTACCATCGGCGCTGAAGAGCTTAACTTCCGTGTTCGGTATGGGAACGGGTGTGACCTCTTCGCTATCGCCACCAAACCTGATGGA
>NZ_RPSG01000010.1:0-105467 GCF_003946835.1 Bacillus sp. 2B09 | reverse complement strand
TGCATGTATTAGGCACGCCGCCAGCGTTCGTCCTGAGCCAGGATCAAACTCTCCGAAAAAGTACAAAACCGAAGTTTTGCTTTTCGCCAGTTTGACTGACTACCTATGATGTATCATAGGATTTTTTTATAAAAACTCGAATTAACAGGTACGTTTTGTCTTGTTTAGTTTTCAAAGAACTTGTTTGCCACTCTCTCAAAGCGACCACTTAAATATATCATATATCTCTATCAATAGTCAACATTTTTCTTGAAAAACATTTTATTTTTTTAAGAAGTTTTTGTTATGAAAGAGATAAAAAATAGAGTCTCTTTTTGCTCCTTTGAAAGATTAACACATATCTATGAAAAAAGCATTATAAACTTCAAAAAAAATCATGTTTTTTCAAAAAAAAATAAAGCCGGTGAAAAACCGGCTTTATCTTTACTCAGATTGCTCTTGATCTGACTCTACATTTTCTACGTTTTCTTCACTATTCTCTTCATCGTCTTCTGGTGATTGTTCTACTAATGCCACTGTAGCGACATGTTCATCATCACCTAGACGGATCAGGCGGACACCTTGAGTGACTCGGCCTGTTGTGGAGATATCTGAAACAGCCATACGGATGATGACACCACTACCTGTAATAATCATCAAGTCTTCTTCAGCTTCAGCGTTAGTCGCCTTCACTGCAACAAGCGGACCGTTGTTGTCAGTGATCTTGCATGTTTTCAGACCTTTACCACCACGGCTTTGGACACGATATTCTTTTTCAGGCGTTAATTTACCATAACCTTTTTCAGTTACGATCAATACGTTTGCATCTGGCTCAAGGATTTCCATTCCAACGACGATGTCATCCTCAGAAAGTGTGATCCCTTTAACTCCAGCTGCTGTACGTCCCATTTCACGAACATCTGTCTCGTCGAAACGAATGAGCATTCCTTTTTTCGTTCCGATGATGATTTGTTTTTCACCATTGGTTAAACGAACAGCCATCAATTCATCTTCATCACGCAGGCTGAGTGCAATCAAACCATTGTTTCGGATGTTTGCAAATTGAGACAATGACGTTCGTTTCGATACACCGTGTCTTGTTGTAAAGAAGAGATACGAATCTTCATCAAATTCGCTGACTGGAATAATGGCGTTTATCCACTCTCCCTTTTCTACTTCAAGAAGGTTAATAATCGGAATCCCTTTCGCTGTTCGTCCGAATTCAGGGATCTCATAGCCCTTCGCTCGATAAACCTTCCCTTTATTAGAGAAGAAGAGAATCGTATCGTGCGTAGATGTTGAGATCAGCTGTTCAACGAAATCATCTTCGTTGGTTCCCATTCCTTGTACACCTTTACCGCCTCTTTTTTGACTGCGGTATGTTGATGCAGGCAGGCGCTTAATATAACCATTATGAGTCAGTGTGATCACAATATTTTCAACAGGAATCAAATCTTCGTCTTCGATTGTTTCTATACCCGCTGTCACAATTTCTGTGCGGCGCGTATCATTGAAGCGTTCTTTGATTTCTGTTAATTCTTCTCTAATGATTTCTAGAACTTTCTCATTGTCTGCTAGAATGGCTTTCAATTCAGCAATCAAGTCAACAAGCCCTTTGTATTCATCTTCTATTTTCTCTCTTTCTAAACCAGTCAAACGCTGGAGTCGCATATCGAGAATGGCCTGTGCTTGTTTTTCAGACAAGCTATAGTTTTCCATCAAACCATTTCTTGCAATTTCAGCAGTTTGAGAGCCTCTAATTAAGGCAATGACCTCATCTAAGTGATCAAGCGCAATTCTTAAGCCTTCTAAAATATGAGCTCTTGCTTCCGCTTTACGCAATTCATACGCCGTTCTTCGACGAATGATCACTTTCTGATGCTCAAGGTAATATTCGAGACATTGTTTGAGAGACAACACTTTCGGCTGTCCATCAACAAGTGCAAGCAAGTTAATACCGAAGGACGTTTGAAGTGTCGTTTGTTTATAAAGATTGTTTAATAGAACATGGACGTTTGCGTCTCTTCGTAGTTCAATGACAATTCTCATTCCATTACGGTCAGATTCATCACGAAGATCTGTAATGCCATCAATCTTTTTATCACGGACAAGATCAGCGATTTTTTCGATCAAACGAGCTTTGTTAACCTGATAAGGAATCTCGTTGATGACAATGCGCTGCTTACCACTAGATGTTTCTTCGATATTTGACTTTGCACGTAATGTAATAGAGCCTCGTCCTGTTTCATACGCTTTACGAATACCACTTCGGCCAATGATTTGTCCCGCAGTTGGAAAGTCTGGACCTGGAATGATGTCCATTAGTTCCTGTGTCGTCATTTCAGGATTTTGACTAATTGCCAATACCCCATCAATCACTTCACCTAGTTGGTGAGGCGGGATATTCGTTGCCATCCCTACAGCGATTCCAGTTGCCCCGTTCACTAATAAGTTCGGGAACCTAGCAGGCATAACGACTGGCTCTCTTTCACTGCCATCGTAGTTATCTTGATAATCAATGGTGTCCTTTGTGATATCACGCAGGATCTCCATCGAAATTTTAGAAAGACGTGCCTCGGTATAACGCATGGCTGCTGCACCGTCTCCATCGACAGAACCAAAGTTCCCGTGCCCTTCAACCAGCATATTACGATAGTTGAAATCTTGCGCCATCCGAACCATCGCTTCATATACAGCGCTATCACCGTGAGGGTGGTACTTACCGATAACTTCCCCAACGATACGTGCAGATTTCTTAAATGGTTTATCACTTGTCATACCTAGGTCATTCATCGCATACAAAATTCTTCGATGCACGGGCTTCAATCCGTCTCGCACATCTGGTAATGCACGCGAAACAATAACACTCATTGCATAATCTAAAAAGGACGTACGCATTTCATGGCTAATATTCACTTCGCGTACATTTGGTGTATGTTGTTCACTCACTATAAGAACCTCCCTTTACGTATCACATGAAATAAATTATGTGGGAGTAAAATATGTATTTATCTTCACAAGACTATTCTCCATTATATCAATAATCTTGCCTTTATACACATTTATTTACTAGAAAATCAACGAAACGCAGAAAACCAGGACATTCGTTTCACGCCCCTGTTTCTTGAAAAACAACCTTATTCCAAACAAGAAATAAGGTTGCTCTCAAGGGGGATACCTATCTAAATATCAAGATTTTTTACGTATTGTGCATTTTCTTCGATAAAGTTACGTCTCGGCTCTACTTTATCTCCCATTAGCATTTCAAAAGTCTCATCAGCATCGATTGCATCCTCAAGTGTCACTTGAAGAAGTGTTCTCGCATCAGGATCCATTGTTGTTTCCCAAAGCTGAGTAGCATTCATCTCTCCAAGACCTTTATAACGCTGAAGTCCAGGTTTCGGTGTTTGAGGCAGTGTTTTTAACAGTTCATCTAGCTGTTTATCGTTATACACGTATTCAACACGTTTTCCTTGCTGCACTTTATATAAAGGCGGCTGTGCAATATACACATAACCATTTTCAATAATTTCACGCATGTAGCGATAGAAGAATGTTAGGAGTAGCGTCCGTATATGCGCTCCATCAACATCAGCATCAGTCATGATCACAATTTTGTGATAACGTGCTTTCTCTAAAGTGAAGTCTTCTCCGATTCCAGTCCCTAGCGCTGTAATCATTGAACGAACCTCGTTGTTAGATAAAATTTTATCTAGTCGGGCTTTTTCAACGTTTAGGATCTTCCCTCTTAACGGTAAGATCGCTTGGAAATGTCGATCACGACCTTGCTTAGCAGATCCGCCCGCAGAATCTCCCTCTACGATATAAAGCTCAGAGATGGAAGGATCTTTAGAAGAACAGTCTGCCAGTTTCCCAGGCAAGCTAGAGACTTCCAGTGCACTTTTACGTCTTGTCAGCTCACGTGCCTTTTTGGCAGCCATTCTTGCACGAGCTGCCATCACACCTTTCTCCACAATTTTCTTTGCAGCATCAGGGTTCTCTAAGAGGAATTTCTCAAGTGCTTCGGAGAAGAGGGAGTCGGTAATGGTTCTTGCTTCTGAGTTACCGAGCTTTGTCTTCGTTTGTCCTTCGAATTGAGGGTCTGGATGTTTGATAGAGATAATGGCTGTTAAGCCTTCTCGTACATCTTCTCCGCTCAAATTCGAGTCACCATCTTTGAATACGCCATTTTTACGAGCATAATCATTGATGACACGCGTCAGACCGGTTTTAAAGCCAGCTTCGTGTGTTCCGCCTTCATATGTGTTGATGTTGTTGGCGAAAGAATAAATATTGCTTGTATAGGAATCGTTGTATTGCAGTGCAACTTCAACTGTGATTCCGTCTTTTTCACCCTCGATGTAAACTGGTTCTTCATGAACGACTTCCTTCGAGCGATTCAAATGTTCTACATAGCTCTTAATACCGCCTTCATAGCAGTATTCGTTTCTTCGCTCTTTTCCTTCACGTAAGTCTTCAATGATGATGTTGACGCCTTTTGTTAAGAAAGCTAACTCACGTACACGGTTAGCAAGTGTGTCGTAATCAAATTCAATGGTTTCAGTGAAAATTTCTGGATCTGGCACAAAATGAGTGGTTGTCCCTGTTACATCTGTTTCACCAATGATCTCTAAATCTCCAACTGGAACACCGCGTTTGAATTGTTGATAATGAATTTTTCCATCACGGTATACAGTCACATCTAAGGTCGTAGATAACGCATTAACAACAGATGCCCCTACACCATGCAGACCGCCAGATACTTTATAACCGCTGCCGTCAAATTTACCACCAGCGTGAAGAACCGTCATAATCACTTCTACAGCAGGACGCCCCATTTTTTCGTGAATCCCAACAGGAATTCCGCGGCCGTTATCTTTCACTGTGATGCTATTATCTTTTTCAATTTGCACTGTAATGTCTGTACAATAACCAGCTAAAGCCTCATCAATACTGTTGTCGACAATTTCCCATACAAGATGGTGAAGTCCTTTTGCACTGGTTGACCCAATGTACATTCCTGGACGTTTTCTAACCGCTTCTAGTCCTTCGAGCACCTGTATCTGATTTTCATCATAACTATTATGTTGCTGTTCCATTGCCACGTACATTCACCTACACTTTTCTTAAACGATATATTTATATGAATTGAGCTTTTAGACTTCAATTTCAATCACAAATGAAGCACGTTTTTTGAGCGTGCTTGAGGAAAGAGGAGAGTAATACACGGATTCAGTTGTGACGACGATGGATTTGGGTGTCCCATGAGACAATGAAATGATTTGTTCTTCTTGTTTTTGAAGAAATTCCTCTACAACAGAAGATGACCTCATTTTGTAATCAACAATTGCGACAATCTCTCGTGTAGAAACAACACAATCATCACCTAAATGAATATACAAGACTCACACCTCATTTATCAGTCAATTACTTTTCCACTGGCTACTCTGAAAATTTCCGCTTCTTTCAGGGTGGCGTGATCGATGCCTTCAACACTCGTAGTGGTGACAAAGGTCTGTACACGTCCCTGAATGGTATGGAGCAAATGAGACTGTCTGTAATCATCAAGTTCAGATAAAACATCATCGAGTAGAAGAATTGGGTATTCACCGATTTCTTCATGAATCAGATCAATTTCTGCCAGCTTTAGTGAAAGAGCTGTTGTTCTTTGCTGCCCTTGAGAGCCATATGTCTGAACATCCCGACCATTCACAAAGAAAAGAAGATCATCTCTGTGAGGCCCCCATAGCGTCACCCCTCGGTCTATTTCTCTGTCTCTTAGTTTCTGAAACGATTCTTCATAGCTATTTTTTATTTTCGACAAGTCTGACGCTTCTGATACCTCTATGGCCGTCTGGTATTGGAGCGTGAGCGTTTCCAGCTCTCTTGAAATCCCAAAATGCAGCGGCTGCGCCCATTTTTCGAGCTGTTTCGTAAAAGTCAGTCGTCTTTTGACAACCTTCGCTGCCGCATCAATCAACTGCTCTGTTAAAATCTCCAGCATCGTTTGATCCGTTTGCTTTCTTGTTTGCAATTGTTTCAAGTAATGATTTCGCTGAGTGAGGATTTTTTGATAGAGCGATAAATCATGCAAGTAGACAGCAGACACTTGTCCAATCTCCATGTCGAGGAATCTTCTGCGGATTTGCGGGCTACCTTTCACAAGGCTGAGATCCTCTGGTGCAAACATGATGGTGTTCAAGGCACCAACATAATGACTGAGTTTCTGTTGTTCAATGTGATTGACCTTGCCCTTTTTTCCTTTTTTTGAGATCACGAGCTGCATGGGGAGTGGACCATTTTTTTTGATGACTCTACCTTCTATTTTAGCATAGTCTTCGTCCCATCGGATAAGTTCTTTATCATTTGACGTACGATGAGACTTTGCCATCGACAATACATAGATCGCTTCCATCAGGTTCGTTTTACCTTGGGCGTTCTCACCAATCATCACATTCACCTTATTGTCGAATTGAAGCTCGGTGTGTTCATAGTTTCGGTATGAAGTTAACGCCAGACTTTGAATGTACATGTATTGTCACCCGTTTCTAATTCACAACTTGAAATGTGCCGTGACCTTCTATCTCGACAACATCACCTGGGTATAATTTGCGTCCCCGTCTATTATCTGGCTCTTGATTGATGAACACCTCATGTTCACTTAAAAACCACTTCGCCATTCCACCAGATTGAATGACTTCGGCTAATTTCAAAAACTGCCCTAATGTAATCATTTCTGTTTCAATCGTTATCAGATTAGGCATTGTATCGACCTCTTTCAATATCACTAATATCTAATTGTACTAAAAAACAAGACAAGAAGGAAAGGGGGAAAGCGAACTGGGATGAAAGAAAGCTGAGGAAACGAGGAAAAAAGCTGCTGTGCGCTCACACAGCAGCCATTTTAGACCAAATTAATACGTTCTAACTGGAAGAATCAATTGCAAAATGGAATCATCATTTGGCGTGCGTAATAAGAATGGTCTCATTGCGCCAGTGAAACTGACATGAATCTCTGTTCCCTCTAATACTTTTAAAGCATCAAGCATATATTTCGGACTGAAAGAGATTTTGAGATCCTCCCCTTTAATGTCATCTGCTTGCACCGTTTCAACTACTTTACCGATTTCAGGCGAATTAGAAGAAATTTCAAGGCTTTGCGCAGGATCAGCAGAAAGCTTCACAACGTTGTTACGCCCTTCTCTTGCTAAAAGTGACGCGCGATCAATCGCTTGAAGGAATTCTTTCGTATTCACCACTACATCCGTTTTACTTTCTTGCGGAATGAGGCGAGCTGTATCTGGGTAATTACCATCCAGCAATCTTGAGAAGAACAGCACGTTCTGCGCTTTAAAGAGAACCTGTGTCTCCGTAATGACGATGCTCACAAGATCTTGTCCATCATCAAGAATTTTACTTAGCTCTGTTAAACTCTTTCCAGGAATGACCACATTGTACGAGCTTTCCTCGTTAATATCCAACTTCGCTTTTCTTAAAGCAAGACGATGACTATCCGTTGCTGTGCATATTAATTCACCTTTTTCAACCTTCCAGTTTACACCTGTCAAGATAGGTCGTGTTTCTGAGGTGGACACTGCGAAAACCGTTTGACGGATAAGGTTTTTAAGCAAATCTGTTGGAATTTGAAAAGCATGATGCTCTTCAATTTGTGGCAGATGCGGATATTCTTCAGCATCTAAGCCGTTTAAATTAAATTCTGCTGAACCAGAGCGGATGATGGTCAGATGATTTTGTTCTACCTCAATTTCGACAGTAGACATAGGCAGTTTCTTAACGATTTCGCTAAAGAAGCGGGCTTGCAGCACAATACTTCCTGGTCGATCAATTGTAATGACTTCTAAATCTCCATCTCTTTGAGGAATAAAAGATTCGATTGAGATATCAGAATCGCTCCCTGTGAGAGAAACCCCTTCGTCAGATGCAACAATTTTAATCCCTGTCAAAATAGGAATCGTTGTTCTAGAGGATACGGCCTTTAATACATCTTGGACACTTTCAACAAGACGATCTTTTTGAATCGTGAATTTCATAGTGGTCCTCCTAATTTTTCTTAATGACATGTATATATATTTATTTAATAAAAATCATAGAAGTACTAGTAGGGCTTGTGAATATGTGGATAAGTCAGTAGAAAGAAAGGAAAGACAGCCTATCCACATGTGGACAGACTGTGTATGACTATGCTCTAGTTATTCACATTTTCCCGTACTTATCTTATCAGCTTGATTATTTTAGTTGTTCTTTGATCTCTTTGACATGCTGCTGAAGCTGTTCATCTTCAACGATTAATTTTGAAATTTTCTCATGAGCATGAATGACGGTCGTATGATCTCGTCCGCCAAATTCTTCTCCGATTTTAGGTAGAGAGGAATCTGTCATTTCTCTAGAGAGATACATCGCAATTTGTCTTGGATAAGCAACTGATTTCGTACGTTTCTTCGCTTTGAAATCTTCTAATCGAATATTAAATTGCTGCCCTACAATTCTTTGAATATCTTTAATTGTAATCACCTTAGGTTTTGATGAAGGAATGATGTCCTTTAGGGCTTCAGCTGCTAGATCAGCATTGATGTCTTTATTGATTAAAGAAGAGTAAGCAACAACACGAATCAAAGCACCTTCCAGTTCCCGAATGTTGCTGTCGATTTGATTGGCAATATAAAGCATGACTTCATTCGGAATGTCTAAACCTTCTGCTTTTGCTTTTTTACGTAAGATCGCAATACGCGTTTCTAGATCTGGCGGGGTAATGTCTGTAATTAAGCCCCATTCGAATCGAGAGCGTAATCTGTCTTCAAGTGTCGGAATTTCCTTTGGCGGCCGGTCACTAGAAATGACGATTTGCTTACTTTCTTCGTGAAGTGTGTTGAATGTATGGAAAAACTCTTCTTGTGTTTGTTCTTTTCCTGCTAAAAATTGAATATCATCTATCAAAAGCACATCTACATTCCGATAGCGATTACGGAAATCGACTGCTTTGTTGTCCCGGATTGAGTTGATAAATTCATTTGTAAATTTTTCAGATGATAGATAGACCACTTTGGCTGATGGATTATGGTCGATGACGTAATGACCGATCGCATGCATTAAGTGAGTCTTTCCTAAACCAACGCCCCCATAAATAAAAAGCGGGTTATATGCTTTTGCTGGTGCTTCTGCGACTGCAAGTGAAGCGGCATGAGCAAAACGGTTGCCTGAACCAATAACAAAAGTATCAAATGTATATTTTGGATTCAGCATATTTTGTGGAATTTCAACGGGTTCTTCTTTCGACATTTTTTTGATTGGAGATTTTGGCATGGCTTCCTCTTCGTCCTGATTTTGAGGAATGATAAATTTGATGCTGAGCTCTTCGCCTGTCAGTTCATAGATGGTATCTGCAATTAAGTGAAGATATCTTGACTCGAGCCAGTCTCTTGCAAATTCATTAGGTGCAGTAATAGTCAGCGTATCTCCTTGAAGAGAATGGGCTTTAGTGGACTTCATCCATGTTTCAAAACTAGGTTTGCTCAATTTTGTCTCTATTTTTTGAAGTGCTTTATTCCACAGATCTAAAATATTTTCCATAAGGCTTCTCCCCCCTCCTTTTCTTTTTAAAATGACCAGTATCAAACTGTTATAGAACACGAAAAAGAGCAAATGGTCATCACCATTCGTGCACATACTTTGTTGAAAACAATTAATATAGTAGAAAAACGTCTTTTCGACAAATTACACAGGTTGTGGATAAACAATTCAACAAGCTGTGTAATAACTTTCCACAGGTTATCCACAAATTGTGGATAAGATAAATAGGCCAGATAAGTAATTAAGAGTTAAAACACAAATATAATATCAAAATAAACAAGATGGTGCAATGGGTGTCACAAACTTATCCACACACTTTACATCCTGTTGAAAAATAATTATCCACATAGGTTATTTGTGTGAAAAAAATGTCGATAATGGATGTGGATAGTCAAAATATGCCGAAAAAATATCCACAACCTTGTTTTGAAGGTTTTTTTGAAGGAAAAAAAGAATAAAATGCTGGAAACTAAAAAAGAAGGTTTCTTCACTTGATAACTTGTGTTATGCTTATAAGGTTGATAATAAGAGTTTTATCATTGATATTGACAATCGATGGGTTACACAAATATAATGAGTTAGACTGTCTTAAACAGCTATTCCTCAGGGAGGTGTCATAAATGAAAAGAACGTTTCAACCAAATAACCGTAAGCGTAGTAAAGTTCATGGCTTCCGCAGCCGTATGAGTTCTAAAAACGGACGTCTAGTTTTAAAGCGACGCCGCAGCAAAGGTAGAAAAAAATTATCAGCTTAGGCCACTGAATAATGTCAGTGGTCTTTTTTACATAAAATCGTAAATGAACTGTCAGTTTTTATCGGAGTGGAAGAAAACATGAAGAAGCGAAACAGGCTAAAAAAAAATGAAGAGTTTCAAACAGTGTTCAAAAAAGGTCAATCAATGGCTAATCGCCAATTCGTCATTTATCAGCTGGATCAACCAAATCAAGAAGAACTGCGTTTGGGATTGTCTGTCAGTAAGAAGATAGGTAATGCAGTGATAAGAAACCGGATTAAACGATTGATCCGTCAGGTGTTCTTAGAGGAAGGTCATAAGCTAAAGCAAGAAAAAGACTACATTGTTATCGCACGAAAACCAGCAAGCGAATTGACCTTTGAAGAAACAAAGAAGTCTCTCCAGCATTTATTTAGAAAATCCGCTGTTTATCAACAACAACCGAAAAAGTCTTCGTAATAGAAACTTTCGTTGAATCAATTTTTAAAAGCGCTTCCTTCATCTAGTGAATTAAAATGAAACCACCACTTTGTAATGAAAAAATGTTACCATACTGATTAGGTGAGTCACTTTCGTAATCAATTCCAACTTAAATAAAGTTTGAAGTAATGGGAGGAATCTTGTTGAAAAGGCGATTATTACTAATATTTAGCTTGATTGGCGTGTTGGTTCTATTGGCAGGATGTACACAAATCAATGAACCAATCACATCAGATAGTAAGGGATTTTGGAATTCTTACATTGTATACCCGCTATCTCAATTAATCACTTACATGGCAAACTTAACTGGTGAAAACTATGGTGTAGCGATTATTATTGTAACTCTTTTAATTCGTTTGCTTATTTTACCATTAATGATTAAACAATTAAGAAGTACAAAAGCAATGCAAGCACTTCAGCCAGAACTAAAGAAGCTTCGTGAAAAATATAGTTCAAAAGATCAAAAAACACAGCAGCAGCTTCAACAGGAAACAATGGCTCTTTTCCAAAAGAATGGTGTAAATCCATTAGCAGGGTGTTTCCCAATCTTAATTCAAATGCCAATCTTAATTGGTTTTTATCATGCGATCATGAGAACAGCTGAAATCAAGAAACATACTTTCTTATGGTTTGACTTAGGCAGTCCAGATCCATTATTCCTGTTACCGATTATTGCAGGTGTAGCTACTTTTATTCAGCAGAAGCTAATGATGGCTGGAAATCCTTCGGACAACCCTCAAATGGCGATTATGCTTTGGGTGATGCCGATTATGATCATTGTATTTGCAATCAGTTTCCCAGCGGCACTTTCACTGTACTGGGTTGTAGGTAACATTTTCATGATCATTCAAACTTTGGTCATTAAAACACCTCAAGTAAAAGTTGATACAAAAGAAAAAGCTGGCGGGAACAAAAAATGAAGGAAATAACTGCTGTCGGTCGCACAGTCGAAGAAGCAGTAGATTCCGGACTGAAACAAATTCAACTACTACAAGAAGAAGTAGATATCACAATAGTAGATGAAGGAAACAAAGGATTTTTAGGATTATTTGGTAAAAGACAAGCTGTTGTCAAGTTAGTAGAAAAGCGAGATGCGCTCAAATTAGCAACACAGTATTTAGATAAAATTGTTAAATCAATTGATCCTAAAGCAAACATTGTTTCGAAAAAAGAAACGAAAAAGATCTCTTTTCACATTGATGGAGACAAAACTTCATTAATGATTGGAAAAAGAGGACAAACACTGTATTCTTTAGAAACATTGGTGCAGTTAGTGTTTAATCGTTATTCTGATCAGTATCATCATATTACAATTGATATTGGAGATTATAGGAAGAAACGACAAGAAGCACTTGAACAATACGCAATCAAAACGGCAAATCGTGTTTTAAAAACGAAGAGAAAGGTTCATTTAGAACCGATGCCTTCGAATGAACGAAAAGTCGTTCATGATACGATTGCAGCATTTTCTAAAGAACTTGCCACGGCATCCGAAGATACAGGCACCAAGCGTCATGTTGTGGTGCTGTATAAAAAATAGCAGAAAGGCTAAGATTCAGCAAAGCTGGATTTTAGTCTTTTTTTATTGAAAAATTACCTTTTAATAGTAGATTCCTCCTTTATTTCTAAAAAGTTAGTGTGTTATTTAGATCGAAAACGTCGTTGTCCCTTAGTTGCAAAGGGAGAAGGGCGTTTTAATTTATTGGATTTAGGTGTAAGATGTGAAGACAAGTTTAGAACGTCGTTATTCACATGTGGATAAGTTAAGTGTTAAAATAGACAGGGTGCAAAACTGTGGATAATTAAATGTGGGCTACTTTCGCTTCGCATGCATTTATGGTATCTTTAAATTTTGGATTAAGCGTTTTTGATATAGAGATGGACAACGTCCATTTAATAGATATAAGACTGTCTATTGAATAGAGAAAGAGGTGAATGAGCGGTGGATACAATTGCAGCAATTTCTACACCAATGGGTGAAGGGGCAATTGCCATTATACGTTTAAGCGGGCCTGATGCAGTTCAGATTGCTGATCGCATGTATAAGGGGCCTAAGGAGAAAAAACTTGTATCAGTGGATTCTCATACAATTCATTATGGTCATATTGTAGATTCAAGTACCAAGCAAGTGATAGAAGAGGTCATGGTGTCTGTATTAAGAGCGCCAAAAACATTTACGAGAGAAGACGTTATTGAGATCAACTGCCATGGCGGAATTGTCACGGTCAATAAAGTCTTGCAGCTTGCTTTAAAAGAAGGAGCGAGATTAGCGGAGCCAGGTGAGTTTACAAAACGTGCTTTCCTAAATGGAAGAATCGACTTGTCACAAGCAGAAGCCGTAATGGACTTGATTCGTGCAAAAACTGACCGTGCGATGAATGTCGCAATTACTCAAATGGAGGGACGTCTCTCTGGTTTGATTAAACGTCTTCGTGGTGAGATATTGGAGACACTTGCCCATGTAGAAGTGAATATTGATTATCCAGAGTATGACGATGTGGAAGAAATGACACATCGAGTCTTAGTTGAAAAGGCGACCTCTGTGAAAAAGGAAATTGAATCGCTTCTAACGACTTCACAGCAGGGGAAAATCCTACGTGAGGGCTTATCTACTGTTATTATTGGAAGGCCAAATGTTGGGAAGTCTTCCTTATTAAATAGTCTTGTTCAGGAAACAAAGGCGATTGTGACCGATATTCCTGGAACAACCAGAGATGTCATCGAGGAATATGTGAATGTAAGAGGAGTACCGCTCCGTTTAGTAGATACTGCGGGTATACGTGAGACTGAAGACATTGTTGAGCGTATTGGGGTCGAGCGATCAAGACAGGTCTTAAAAGAAGCTGACCTGATTTTACTTGTGCTCAATTATAGTGAAGAGTTATCTGAGGAAGATATTAAGCTATTTGAGGCTGTCTCAGGTATGGATATTATTGTGATTGTCAATAAGACAGATCTTGAGCCTAAACTTGATGTAGAAAAGGTAAAAGAGTTAGCGAAGGATCGTCCGGTTGTTACAACATCTTTATTACAAGAAAAAGGGATTGATGAGCTTGAAATGGCCATTCAATCTTTATTCTTCACAGGCTCAATTGAAAGTGGAGATTTAACGTATGTGAGCAATACTAGGCATATTGCGCTCCTTCAAGAAGCAAAACAATCGATTGAAGATGCTCTAGAAGGAATTGAAATGGATGTACCGATCGACATTGTTCAAATAGATTTAACACGCTGCTGGGAGCAGCTAGGTGAAATTATTGGGGATGCTGTTCATGAAAGCTTAATCGATCAGTTATTCTCTCAATTCTGTTTAGGAAAGTAAAGGGAGGAACAAAAGAAATGGGTTATGAAGCTGGCCAATATGATGTAATCGTCGTCGGTGCCGGTCATGCTGGTGTTGAGGCTGCTCTTGCTTCTGCAAGACAGGGCGCCAAAACACTTGTATTGACCATCAATCTCGATATGGTTGCTTTTATGCCATGTAATCCGTCCGTAGGAGGTCCCGCTAAAGGGATTGTCGTCAGAGAAATTGATGCGCTAGGCGGAGAAATGGCACGAAATATAGATAAGACGCATATTCAAATGCGTATGCTGAATACTGGGAAAGGACCTGCTGTCCGTGCGTTAAGAGCGCAAGCAGATAAGTTTCAATATCAGCACGAAATGAAAAAAACAATGGAAAATGAACCAAACCTAACAATGCTGCAAGGGATGGTAGACCATTTAATTGTAGAAGATGATGAATGTAAAGGTGTTGTGACTCAAACAGGTGCAAATTATCGCGCGAAGTCTGTTGTTCTAACGACTGGTACTTTCTTAAAAGGCCGCATTATTTTAGGGGATCTTTCTTATTCAAGCGGTCCTAATAATCAGCAGCCTTCCATTAAATTATCGGATCATCTAGCAGAATTAGGATTCGATTTGGTTCGCTTTAAAACTGGGACACCACCTCGAGTAAACAGCCACTCGATTGATTATAGTAAGACGGAAATTCAACCAGGTGACGATGTACCACGTGCGTTTTCTTATGAAACTGTGGAATATATTACAGATCAATTACCATGCTGGTTAACATACACGAGTTTAGAGACTCATCAAATTATTGATGAGAATCTTCACCGTTCTCCTATGTATTCAGGTATGATTAAAGGAACAGGCCCTAGATACTGCCCGTCTATTGAGGATAAGGTGGTTCGTTTTAATGATAAACCGAGACATCAAATTTTCTTAGAGCCAGAAGGCCGTAATACGCAAGAAGTGTATGTTCAAGGTTTATCTACAAGTCTGCCAGAGGATGTACAGCAGCGAATGCTGTCAACCATTCCAGGGCTTGAAAATGTACAAATGATGCGAGCGGGTTATGCCATTGAGTATGATGCGATTGTGCCTACACAATTGTGGCCGACACTTGAGACGAAGAAAATTTCTGGATTATATACAGCTGGCCAAATTAATGGTACCTCTGGTTATGAGGAAGCAGCAGGTCAAGGAATTATGGCAGGTATCAATGCAGGAAGAAAAGCATTGGGTAAAGAAGAAGTCATTTTAAGCCGATCTGATGCATATATCGGTGTTCTCATTGATGATCTTGTCACGAAGGGTACAAATGAACCTTACCGTCTTTTAACTTCTCGTGCAGAGTACCGCTTACTTCTGCGTCATGACAATGCTGATTTAAGATTAACTGAACTTGGATATAACATTGGTTTAATTTCTGAAGAGAGATTCCAAGCATTCACACAGAAAAAAGAGGCCATTGAAGCAGAGAAAAAACGTTTATATTCTGTCATTATTAAACCTACAGCAGAGACACAGGAATATATCCGTTCTCTTGGTGGAAGTGAATTGAAGGACGGTATTCGAGCAAGTGATCTGATGAAGCGTCCAGAGATGAACTATGAATCTGTTGTGAAACTAGCTCCTGCTGACACACCGCTTCCTGCTGATGTGTGTGAACAGGTAGAGATTCAAATTAAATATGAAGGTTATATTGAAAAGTCGCTCCAACAAGTTGAAAAGCTGAAAAAGATGGAAAACAAAAAGATTCCGGATCGAATCGATTATGATGCCATCAAAGGGATTGCAACTGAAGCGAAGCAAAAGCTAAAAGAAGTCCGACCGCTTTCTGTTGCACAGGCTTCTCGTATTTCAGGCGTTAACCCTGCTGATATTTCTATCCTTTTAGTGTATTTGGAGCAGGGACGTATTGCGAAGATAGCAGAGTAGAAAGGATGTCGGCATGAACATTGAACAATTTACAGCAGCACTAGAGGAGAAAGGGATCACTCTTTCTCCAGTGCAGCTTGAACAATTTGAAACTTACTTCCATATGCTTGTAGAATGGAACGAGAAGATGAATTTAACGTCCATTACAGAAAAGGAAGAAGTATATTTAAAGCATTTTTATGACTCGATATCAGCAGCATTTTTTATTGATTTTCACAATGTGACAACAATTTGTGATATTGGAGCTGGTGCTGGTTTTCCAAGCATTCCTCTTAAAATTTGTTTCCCTCATCTACATGTGACCATTGTTGATTCTCTCCAGAAACGCATTACGTTTCTCAATGAGTTAGCAAAAGGGTTAAACTTACAAGATACTACTTTTTATCATGATCGTGCGGAGACCTTTGGACAACGTAAAGATCAACGTGAAAGCTATGACCTTGTCACCGCTAGAGCAGTTGCGCGCTTATCTGTCTTGAGCGAACTATGCCTGCCTCTTGTGAAAAAGGAAGGATTGTTTGTTGCATTAAAAGCATCTGCTGCAGAAGAAGAGATGCAAGCAGGAAAAAAAGCCGTCACTGTCCTCGGAGGAGAGGTTGTTGAAAAGCATTCCTTTGTTCTTCCTTTAGAAGAAAGTGAACGGAACATCATTGTCATTGAAAAGAAAAAACAAACACCAAAAAAATATCCTAGAAAACCAGGAACACCTAATAAATCACCAATAGAGGGTTGATCATGTAAAAGGTCGGTTTTTCTTCAATATTTATGATTTTACAGAAGGAAAAAACATGAGAAAATAGAATTATAAAAAGGTAGTTTTTAAAGGTGGTGTAGGTTCATGAAGCATTCACTCTCACGCTTCTTCGGGCTTGGTGACAAAGAACATCCTGAGCGTGATACCGAAATAGAGGCAGAGATTGCTGAGCATGAAACATTAAAGGAAGAGATACAGGAGCTCCCGGTCGACACAATTATGCCTAACCGTTTTCAGCCACGCACCATTTTTTCAGAAGAAAAGATACAAGAGCTGGCCACAACCATTCATACCCATGGCATTATTCAACCGATTGTTGTTAGACCAACAGAAGAAGAAGGAAAATATGAACTGATCGCCGGCGAAAGACGTTGGAGAGCGGTACAAACTCTTCAATGGGAGAAGATCCCCGCTATTATAAAAGATTTTACTGATACGGAAACGGCATCTGTGGCATTGATTGAAAATTTGCAAAGAGAAGAGCTGTCTGCAATTGAAGAGGCTCATGCTTATGCACGTCTTTTAGAGCTTCATGATTTAACGCAAGAAGCGCTTGCTCAGCGTTTAGGTAAGGGACAATCGACTGTTGCAAACAAACTAAGACTTTTAAAGTTGCCTGAAGAAGTACAGCAAGCCATTTTGGAGAAAAAAATCTCAGAGAGACATGCCCGTTCACTTGTACCTCTAAAGCTGCCAGAATTACAGATCACGCTGTTGCAGGAAATCATCGAAAAGCAGCTGAATGTGAAACAGACTGAAGAGCGTGTAGTGAAGATGCTTGAACAAAAAACAGATCGCAAACCGAAGCCGAAACGTAAGGCGTTTAGCCGAGATACGCGAATTGCGATGAATACCATTCGTCAGTCTCTCCACATGGTAGAAGACAGCGGACTTAAAATAAATACCGAGGAAGAAGAATTTGAGGAATATATCCAATTAACGATTCGAATTCCTAAATAGAAAGAAGCTGATGAGCATTACTCGTCAGCTTTTTTGTCTTTCTCTCCCTTCAATTCATGATATTTACTTATTATTAATTAATTGGTAAAATATGATTTTCATAGTAGAAGGGAGGTGACATGTAACCGATGAAAATGAAAAAGACTATTTTTGCTATTATCTGTTATTTACTAATCTCTTTTTCTCTTTTTTCAAATGAAACGACTGTGTTTGCTGTGAGCACGTCAACGAATCATGAGACCCATTCAGCGGAAGAAACGATTACGAAAGAAGAACTGAGTACTCTGAAGAAACAAGGTGTGGTTTCGACAGATGTAACGGTTCAACAATTAAATCAAGAGCAAGCGTCTCAGGACGATGCGATCGATGTGATCACAGCTGATGATGATTTGGAGAACTATGGTTTAAGGCAAAACAAACAGGATGAAATGGTAACAGATGAAAGACCGAATACCATTCGCCATCTTTTTGGTAAACCGTATCCTGGAACCGATATTATGCCTCAAAAAGGGGATATATTGGTGACGAGCACTGGTGCTTTGAATGGTTTAATTGGTCATGCAGGCATCGTCATTAATGAGAAAAGCTATGCATCCATTCCTGGGTTCCGGCAGCATCCCAATATTGATTCCATTCAAAGCTGGTTTCGCTATAGTGCCAATACAAAGGTGATTCGGATTAATCATCAGGAAAAGGCAGATTTAGCTGGGGATTGGGCGCACGATTACGTGAAAGACCATCCGAAGGCTCGATATTCGATCACTATGTCTATTCAATCCTTGGACCCTACTTATTGTTCAAAGATTGTATGGCAGGCTTACGCGAAAACCGGGGACGCTGTTGGACATGCCACATTTACCATTAAAGCACCCTATGGGTTTTTGAAAAAGAAGAACTATAAAACAGTGACACCTAAAGTCATTGTGAGCGAAGGTCGTAAAATTGGCGGATTAAACTTTTGATTGTATCTCCCTCACTTTTCATGAAAGTGGGGTTTTTTTGTCTCGTTATTTTCTTTGAAAAAATATATCAATATATCTTTAGAACGCATTTTTATGCAACTATTCATGTACGGAAACACAGATTCATTCACGAATTTATAATAGGGAAACAAAAAAAGCAAACGTTTCATACTTTTTTTGATAGAATAGGAAGTATGAATGAATGAGAAACTTGTTAAGTTGAAAGTGGGTGACATCGTGGGGAAAATCATAGCGATTACCAACCAGAAGGGCGGCGTTGGGAAGACGACAACTTCTGTTAATTTGGGTGCGTGTTTAGCATACATAGGAAAACGAGTGTTGTTAGTTGATATTGATCCGCAGGGAAATGCCACGAGTGGTATTGGGATTGAGAAGGCAGACGTAGAGAAGTGCGTGTACGATATTTTAGTAGACGATGCAGATGTACTTGATGTGATTAAGACGACAGAGGTCGAAAATCTTGATGTCATTCCTGCGACGATACAGCTTGCAGGGGCGGAAATTGAGCTTGTGCCTACGATCTCACGTGAAGTGAGGCTGAAAAGAGCACTTGAATCTGTGAAGCAAAATTATGATTATATGATTATTGACTGCCCGCCATCGCTTGGATTACTGACGATTAATGCGTTAACTGCATCCGATTCTGTTTTAATACCGGTTCAGTGTGAGTATTATGCGCTTGAAGGATTGAGTCAATTGTTGAATACGGTTCGTCTTGTGCAGAAACATCTAAATACCGACCTTGCCATTGAAGGTGTCTTACTGACAATGCTGGATGCAAGAACAAACCTTGGAATCCAAGTCATCGAAGAAGTAAAAAAATACTTTAGAGATAAAGTCTATCAGACTGTGATTCCGAGAAATGTGAGACTAAGTGAAGCGCCTAGTCATGGGAAACCTATTATCTTGTATGATCCACGTTCAAGAGGTGCAGATGTCTATTTAGACTTAGCAAAGGAAGTGGATGCGAATGGCTAAAGGTCTTGGAAAGGGTATTAATGCGCTATTTAACAATGTGGATTCCAATGAAGAAACTGTCGAAGAAATTAAGTTGAAGGATTTGCGCCCGAACCCTTATCAGCCAAGGAAAACGTTTGATGATGATGCATTGTCTGATCTCAAAGAATCGATTCAGCAGCATGGTGTTTTACAGCCGATTATTGTTCGTAAATCGATTAAAGGATATGACATTGTCGCAGGAGAACGCCGTTTCCGTGCAGCACAACAAGCTGGTTTGACAACGATTCCTGCGATCGTCAGGGAATTTTCAGAAACACTGATGAGGGAGATCGCTCTTTTAGAAAACTTACAGCGCGAGGATTTATCTCCATTAGAGGAAGCGGAAGCCTATGCCTCCTTACTAGATCACTTAAGTGTGACTCAAGAGGAATTAGCCAAGCGATTAGGCAAAAGCAGACCGCATATTGCGAACCACCTTCGTTTATTAACATTACCGGATGAAGTACAAAAGCTGATTGCGGATGGAACATTATCCATGGGACATGGACGCACGCTGCTTAGTTTGAAAAACAAAAAGAAGCTGGCGCCATTGGTAAAGAAGGTCGTGGACGAAGGATTGAATGTCCGTCAGGTTGAGAAACTTGTTCAGCAATTAAATGAAAATGTTCCACGTGAAACAAAGAAAAAAGAAGCACCAAAGGATCGCGTGTTGAAAGAAAGAGAATCTTTCTTACAAAATTACTTTGGTACTTCAGTGACGATCAAGAAACAGAAGAAAAAAGGGAAAATTGAGATTGAATTTCTCTCAAATGAAGATTTAGAAAGAATCCTTGAATTGCTTTCTACGAGAGAATCATCGGAATGACCATCTTGATATGAGATGGTCTTTTTTATATTCTTCCCGTGATATTTTGAATAGGGGTAAAGAGAGAACGGCTTTTTTCTCTCGTCCAATCCATTTGATCAATGTGGGATAGACTTTCAGAAAGTGTATTGGCCATAGACATTACAAGATGAAGACGTGTGTTTTGGAGAACGAAGTATTCCATAAAACCGCTCACGTTGACGATTCCATTAATATGAATATTTCCTACTTCTGGTAGCTCTTTTTGCACACCTGCACCGGGCTTTAACGGTCCTTCTCCAATTTGAAACGATCCTACACTTTTCACTCTCCCTAAACAGGCATCAACGGCTACGATAAATGGGTGTTTATGAGCTTGTTCAATTTCAGCGAGCTTTTCCTTTAAATTGACCGCATGCACTGGGTCAGAGAGAGTGCCGTATACATGCAGCTTTTTTAAATCAAGACTTGAAAGCTTTGTTCCTACAAGTGGACCTAGAGAGTCACCGGTTGATCGGTCTGTTCCTATGCAGACGATGGCAACGGGTCTTTTTCCTGCTTTCTGGAGATGCGAGAATAAAATACTTTTAAGCTGCTGAATGGCATTTGTATCCGTATGGGACACGTATTCTTTCACCCTATTTCTTAAAAAAAGACCGTTCTTGCTATTCATAGGTCTCACTTCCTTGTCATAGTAGTTAGTATCAGTATACGGAAACAAGCTTAATTCTATACCTATGAGGTGATGATTGTGTGGAAGGCTGGTTCAAGGTGGACGCTTTTAATTTTAGGAAGCTTGATAGGAGCGGGATATGCCTCCGGTCAAGAAATTTGGCAGTTTTTTGGCCTTGATAGCGGACTAGCCATTCTACTGTTTACGCTCATGTTTATGCTGTCTACCTATGTGGTGTTAAAAATCAGTTATGAGGTTCGTGCCGATCATTTTGTGCCGGTGTTAGAGCGTCTTGTAGGTCCTTGGCTGGCCAAGGTGTATGATATTTTAATTGTTCTTTATCTATTCACGACAACAACAGTCATGATTGCCGGTGGCGGGGTGACACTTGAGATGTATCATGTGCCATTTTGGGTTGGAATCGGTGCATTTTGTTTATTCTCATTTATGATTTTTTTCTGGGATGTGAAAGGGCTCTTATCTGTGAATGCTTTCATTATACCAATTTTGGTGGCGGGGCTCATCTATGCGTTTGTTTTTTATTATATGAATCATGATCATATGTGGAGAATTGATTTTGGCCAGCAATACAATTGGCCTGCCAGTATCGTCTTTGCTTCTTTGAATATATTATCTGTTGTGGCGGTGCTGTCTTCAGTGGGGAAAGAAATGAAGGGGCTTGGAGAGGCCAAGGTTGCGAGTATATTAAGCGGTTTGATTTTTGGTGTCATTTCTTATGTGTATAACGAAATACTAGTTGATATTTCTGGGAGTCTTTCAGCAGAGGGGATTCCTTTGTTTACAGTATTAGAGGGGGCACCAACATCATTGTTTGTGTTTATGACCATTGTTCTTTGTTTAGCGATTTATACAACAACCGCTGCGGGATTATTTGGTTTATCCAGCCGCATGCTCTCTTTTGTACGAATGCCCCGCTGGTTCATTGTATTCATCATGCTTCTTTTGATGGCACCTTTAACCTCTCTTGGATTTGCTGATTTGATTGCTTTCTTGTATCCGATTTACAGCTTGCTCAATCTTTATTTACTTGTCTGTTTAATGCTGTATCCGATTTTAAGTAAAAAGATATTTTTTCGTTCTAAAAATTATACTGATAAAATAAAATAAACACCTCTCTTTCAAAGAGAAGTGCTTATTTTATCCGAATGGAATCAATCGCTTCCTTGATATCGTCATATACAGGCATGTGCTGGAGACGCTGCATGCGTTCCTCTATTTCTGAGATGGCTTGTCCCTTTAAATGCTGGGATACATGCTGTTTGACAATGGTTGTCTGGTTCATCATGTCTTCTGTTTTGGACAATTGGTACTCCAAGTGCATGCGTGTGTTTGCCAATTCATCGTGAAGCCGCATTTTCAGCAATCGCTTTAAATCTTTTCGTTGTCCTTCTCTGCGCATGGCCTGAATAGCGGCAATTTCTTCTGGTGATTGCGATTGTGTTTGTGGTGCAGATTGACTTTCGAATACAGACATGGAGCGGCGGGCACTCACATTTTGCAAGAAACGCTGGGCGTCACTAGGAGGTTTATTTTGATTGATCATATGGCGACTCCTTTCTTAACGAATACCCATTTGCATCGCAAGGCGTCTATCTGCCTTGGCATAGTCATCACCCATTGTGTACATATGTCTTGAAAGGGTGGAAAGTTCTTGTTCGTAGTCCCTCAAGGTGTACAAGGCATTCAGTTGTTTTTCATGAGAATAAAAGGATGATTGCGGCTGCTCCATCCTTACTTCCTCTAACAGTGCTTCTACATCGCTATGGGTTAATAAATCATAGTGACCAAAGCCGACAAGTCCTTTCAGTTCTTGTTTTACATGATGGACGGCATCTTTTACACTATCATCAATTCCATCTATTTTCTCAAATACAGTGTGTACTTCATGTTCAATAATACTTTGTAGATCATAAGATGAATTTTTTAGTAAATGGGATTTTATGATAATTTCAAGCCCGCTTTGTGCATATGCACGGCCTGAATGGATTTCTTGTAAAAGCATCGCTGTAAAACTTGTATTGTGATCAAGCTGTTCATCTAAAATACGAGCGGTTCCATTCGAATGGAATGAATATCCATTTACTTTGAACTCTCCTGAAACGAGAGCTAAAAATGCATTTGTATCAAATGATTCGTTCCATTCTATATTCATCGATGCAAAAGCTGATCTTAAAAAGGTGTCAATTTCTCTTGGTTTATATTTTATGGATTCTTGGACCGATCCCTGCTCCCGGGGCGGTACGGTGTACTTGACTTGTCCAACTCCATGATCATGGCGATTGAGTAAACCTACATAATGATTGGGTTGAATATATTCTGTGAGAACATGGGTGTATTTTCCTTCTACTGCTTTTTGCTGAATGGAAGGTGCCAGGCTGCTCCATATATTTGGGCTATCGAATGTGATGGCTTTTTTGACAGCTGGCTGTTCTGTTGCAATATAAGCACAAACAGCACCGGCAAGCGCTTGTCCAGTGAGATAGATGGTTGCATTCGGGTGCTTCTGACAGACGTCCTCGATGTATTCCTTCCCTTTAAAAAAGACATGATCTTGCTTTCCGGCTAAGGATTTTCTTTCAATGGGGTAGGCATAATCCGTTTTTAACAATGATTGGGTAGCCGTTTGAACATCTTGTGTCGATGTCACCGTCATTTGTTTTGGCAGAGGACAGTGAAACGCGACAATGAACTCATCTGACTGTTCCTGCTGCATCGTTAAACCATATAATTGATGATCTATTTTTAGAAAATCGTTGACAGTGAGCGTATGCTGACCTACTTCTATCGTATGGTTCTGCTGGTAATTCTCTGCGTTTCCAGCGTGATCGGATATGATTTTATAATCTTTGTCGGTTAATCTATCCTTTCGATTGACCATCGTACCTGCTCCCTCACATAACATTTATGCAGATATCATAAATCAAAAAATATGGAAAAACCACAGCGTTCTACCAATAAAAACCTTTTGACCTACAGTGTTTGTGACAATATTGAAAAAAAGCGGAGTTTAAGTAACTATTGGTCACAAATAAAATGATCTAAAAGAAGGGTTTTTTCTATAAAAAAGAACGGGATTGATACATGACAGCGGCTCTTTATTTTGTGCATTGCTCTCCATCGGCGTTTTTTTGTACAATAGATTTAATGAAGTGAGCAAGAGAGGTGAATGCTGATGGCAGACAAAGCATTTGGGTTACATGACGTCGTTGAAATGAAAAAACCCCATCCATGTGGTGCCAATCGGTGGAAAGTCATTCGTTTGGGCATGGATATTCGTATTAAATGCGAAGGGTGTGGGCACAGCGTGATGATCCCAAGAAGAGATTTTGAACGAAAAATGAAGAAAATTCTCGTCAAGCATGAGGAGCCAACTGCTTAAGTAGGCCTCATGCTTTTTTGATGAAATTTGTCTTTTGTTCAGAGAAACAGATGCAATTTCTTATTTTAAAGCTCCGATTTAGTCTTTTTGGTAATGTTTCTTCTATTGAAAATGCATGATGGTTAGCTTGTCTTTTCATGTAAACCTACTTATAATTGCTCTAGGTTCATATTACGCAGTATAACGAGCACGTTTCATATAGAGGAGATGAAAGAATGGCTTTAACAGCTGGTATTGTTGGCTTACCTAACGTCGGGAAGTCAACGCTATTTAATGCAATTACACAGGCTGGAGCGGAGTCTGCTAACTATCCGTTCTGTACCATTGATCCAAACGTCGGAATTGTAGAAGTTCCAGACGAGCGTTTGCAAAAACTAACAGAATTAGTGCAGCCGAAAAAGACAGTTCCGACTGCTTTCGAATTCACTGATATTGCTGGTATTGTGAAAGGTGCATCTAAAGGAGAAGGTTTAGGGAATAAATTCCTTTCTCACATTCGTCAAGTAGATGCGATCTGTCACGTGGTGAGAGCTTTTGCTGATGATAACATTACACATGTGTCAGGTAAGGTTGACCCAGTGTCAGATATTGAAACGATTAATTTAGAATTGATTTTGGCTGATCTAGAAACGGTTGAAAAGCGTTTAACTCGTGTGAGTAAGCTTGCGAAACAAAAAGATAAGGAAGCGGTAGCTGAATTTGATATTTTGGAAAAGCTGAAGGACGCATTTGAAGCTGGAAAATCTGCAAGATCGGTTGAATTTACAGATGAGCAGCAGAAGCTTGTGAAGCAACTTCATTTACTCACGTCAAAACCTATTCTGTATGTAGCAAATGTGAGTGAGGACGAAGTAGCAGATCAGGACGGAAACGAATATGTACAGCAAATTCGTGAGTTTGCATCTGGCGAAAACGCTGAAGTCATCGTCGTTTGTGCGAAGATTGAGTCTGAAATTGCAGAGCTTGAAGGAGAAGAGAAGCAAATGTTCCTTGAAGAGCTTGGCATTAAAGAATCAGGTCTAGATCAGCTGATTAAAGCGTCTTATTCACTTCTAGGTTTAGCTACGTATTTCACAGCAGGTGAGCAAGAAGTGCGCGCTTGGACATTTAAAAAAGGAATGAAGGCGCCGGAATGTGCTGGAATCATTCATACGGACTTCGAGCGTGGATTTATTCGTGCTGAAACGGTGGCTTATGAAGATTTACTAGCTGGCGGAAGTATGTCTGCTGCAAAAGAAGCAGGTAAAGTTCGTTTAGAAGGTAAAGAATATATAGTGAAAGATGGAGACGTCATTCATTTCCGTTTTAACGTATAGGTTCTTGTCATAGGCCAAGTAATTTGTTATAATATACAATTGTGAGTAATATAATTTATTGCTCCTTGCCCGTATAGGGCCGCTTAGACCAAAAGGAGGTGCAATCAGATGAGAAAGTACGAAGTTATGTACATCATCCGCCCAACAGTTGACGATGAGGCTAAAAAAGCAGTTATCGACCGTTTTAATAACGTGTTAACTTCTAACGGTGCGGAGATCACTGGAACAAAGGATTGGGGTAAACGTCGTCTTGCATACGAAATCAACGATTTCCGTGAAGGCTTCTACCAAATCGTAAACGTTCAATCTGACGCTGCAGCAGTTCAAGAATTTGACCGCTTAGCTAAGATCAGTGACGATATCATTCGCCACATTGTTGTTAAAGAAGAAGAGTAAATCATTGAAATATATATTTAAAGGTGGTCTTTCAATATGCTAAACCGTGTTGTATTGGTCGGAAGACTAACAAAAGACCCTGAGCTTCGCTACACGCCTAATGGTGCGGCTGTAGCCACGTTTACTCTAGCTGTGAATCGTACGTTTACGAATCAATCTGGAGAGCGTGAAGCCGATTTCATTAACTGTGTTACTTGGAGAAGACAAGCCGAGAACGTGGCTAATTTCTTGAAAAAAGGAAGTCTTGCCGGTGTAGACGGTCGCTTGCAGACAAGAAACTATGAAAACCAGCAAGGACAGCGTGTCTTCGTGACAGAAGTTCAAGCTGAAAGTGTTCAATTTCTTGAGCCTAAAAGCGGCGGTGCTGGTTCAGGTGGATACAGCGGCGGTGGCAATAGCGGAGGCCAGTATTATGGCGGCAGCCAAAATGATCAGAATCCATTTGGAAATGAACCAAGTCAAAATCCATATGGCAATCAAAACAACCAAAATCGTAATCAGGGAAATAGCTTCAATGATGACCCATTTGCGAATGATGGTAAACCGATTGACATCTCCGATGATGATTTGCCATTCTAATTGATCTGAAAAAAATGACCAAAGGAAAGGTGTGAAAACAAATGGCAGGTGGACGCAGAGGCGGTCGTGCGAAACGTCGTAAAGTATGTTTCTTTACTTCTAACGGAATCACGCACATCGATTACAAAGATGTTGATCTTCTTAGAAAGTTTGTTTCTGAGCGTGGTAAAATTTTACCTCGTCGTGTAACAGGAACTAGCGCTAAGTATCAACGTAAATTGACATTAGCGATTAAAAAATCACGTCAAATGGCATTACTTCCATACGTTACTGGTGAGTAAGTCGTTGACTTAAAAGCGAAGGGCCTTGAGCTCTTCGCTTTTTTTATTTGTCTCACTTTTATGAGAAAGTCGTTTCTGGCAGTCTAACTAGGGGAAGTATGTAAAAAGAGAGTTAACGTGACAGTTTGTTCTATACAAATACTAGGTTAATCTGTCATATTGGTATTTTAAAATATACTTGCAGTCAGGGCGTGGGAAGATGATTGAATTTAAGAATGTATCGATGCAATTTTCTGATGACCGCTATGCCGTTCAATCTGTTGATTTGGAGATTCAGAAAGGTGAATTTTTTGTATTGATTGGACCTAGTGGAAGCGGGAAAACGACGACTTTGAAAATGATTAATCGTCTCATCTCTTCTACAGAAGGTGAGATTTACATAAAGGGTCGAACCATCAGCGATTATGATATTTATGAGCTGCGCTGGGATATTGGTTATGTGCTTCAGCAAATAGCGTTGTTCCCTCATATGACCATAGAAGAGAATATTGCTGTAGTGCCAGAGCTGAAACAATGGAAGCGGACTGAGACGAATCAGCGTGTTGATGAGTTGATGTTCATGGTGGGGCTTGAGCCTTCTACCTATCGACATCGAAAGCCAGCAGAGCTTTCAGGAGGACAGCAGCAGCGAGTAGGCGTAGCACGGGCACTTGCTGCTGATCCTGAGATTGTCCTAATGGATGAACCTTTTAGTGCGTTAGATCCACTGACGAGAGAGAAATTACAAGATGATCTGCTTGAGTTACAGCGCCGTATTCAAAAGACTATCGTTTTTGTGACACATGATATGCAGGAAGCCATGAAGCTTGGAGATCGAATATGTGTGATGAATGAAGGAAAAGTGGTGCAGGTTGGACGCCCAGAGGAATTGATTCAGCATCCAGTTAATCCATTTGTGCGGGAGTTTGTTTCAGGAGCTGCCCGTCATGTAGACCATCAAGCATTTGAGCTGACAACTATTTATCAGCCCATGCCTCAAGATGATCTGTTAGGCGATGAGGCGGTCTCCATCCATGCGACGCTGGAAGAGGTTCTATCTCGACTGGCAGAGCATGAAGAGCTTGTTGTTGAAAAGGATGGGGAACGGATCGGGCTCATCACTCGTCAAGCGGTGATTCAGTATTTAGCCGGTACTTCTGCTGAGAGGGGCGAGACACATGAATGAATGGACCAGTGTGCTATGGGCTCGAAAAGATCAGCTCGGACACGCCTTACTTGAGCATATTCAAATTTCCTTCATTGCGTTATTTCTAGCGATTTTGATTGCCATTCCATTAGGGATTTATTTAACGAGAGTCCCTAAGATAGCAGAGTGGATCATTGGGGTGACGGCTGTCTTGCAGACAATTCCGTCTTTGGCGCTGCTTGGACTGCTGATTCCTCTCGTTGGGATTGGTCAAGTGCCCGCAATTATCGCTCTTGTCGTCTATGCTCTTCTTCCTATTTTAAGGAACACATATACAGGCATTCGTGAGGTCGATCCGTCGCTGCGGGAAGCGGCGCTCGCTATGGGAATGAATCACCGCAAACGCTTATTAAAAGTAGAACTCCCTCTTGCTATGCCTGTGATCATGGCAGGTATCCGAACAGGGATGGTTCTTATTGTAGGGACAGCCACTCTTGCAGCTCTTATTGGGGCAGGTGGATTAGGGAGTCTGATTCTGCTTGGAATTGATCGGAATGATATGTCCTTGATCATCATTGGTGCTATTCCAGCTGCATTACTTGCGCTCTTATTTGATGTGGTTTTGCGGACACTTGAGAAAATCTCCTTTAAAAAAACCGTGATCTCTGTGACGGTCTTTGCTGTAATAGCAGGAGCAGTTGTCGCTGCCCCATTGCTGTTTCAACAAGAAAAAAAAGAGATCACCATTGGAGGGAAGCTGGGGTCAGAGCCTGAAATTTTGATCTCCATGTATAAGCTTTTAATTGAGCAGGATACAGATATCCAAGTCAATCTTAAGCCTGGTCTTGGTAAGACGTCCTTTGTTTTTCAAGCACTGCGGTCTGGTGATATTGACATCTATCCTGAATTTACAGGGACAGCGATTTCTGAATTTCTGAAAGAAACAGCGAAAAGCACGGATAAGGAAAAAGTGTATGAGCAAGCGCGCCAAGGTTTGGCGTCATCCTTTCAGCTTCAGCTTCTTCAGCCGATGGCTTATAACAATACATATGCTTTAGCCGTGCCTCAATCACTAGCGGATCAATATGATTTATCAAAGATTTCAGATCTGGGTCAAATCAAGAATCGTATACGTGCTGGCTTTACTTTAGAGTTTTCTGATCGTCAGGATGGATATTTAGGCATTCAAAAAGCTTATCAGTTTTCTTTCGACGATGTGGTCACGATGGAACCGAAACTTCGATATCGAGCCATTCAAAAAGGGAATATTCAGTTGGTCGATGCGTATTCGACAGACAGTGAATTGAGACAATACAAGTTGAAGGTGCTTGATGATGACAAGCATGTTTTCCCGCCCTATCAAGGAGCGCCCTTGCTAAGACAGGAGACATTAAAAGAGTATCCTGAGATTGAGGCCTCTCTCAACAAGCTCGCTGGTCAAATCACAGATGATGAGATGAGAGAAATGAATTACGAAGTCAATGTGAAGGGGAAAGATGCATTTCAAGTAGCCGAAGCCTATTTGAAAAAGAAAAAATTGCTTCAATAATCAAGGGAAAGCAGGTCTGCTATAACAAAGCGGCCTGCTTTTGAAAAGAAAAAAACAAAAATCATTGACATCTATTTCAAAAAATAATATCCTTAATTCGAGATAAATATATTTTTTGGTCATATATCTCGAATTCGAGATAATATAAAAGCGTCAGTCAAGACATAATGAGTAGGGACATGTTACGTCATGAAGAGGAGGTCATTAGAAGTGAAGAAAACAGAAGGAATTCACCATATCACAGCAATTGTTGGTCATCCTCAGGAGAACGTTGATTTTTATGCAGGTGTTTTAGGTCTGCGTCTCGTGAAAAAGACCGTCAATTTTGATGATCCAGGCACATATCATTTATATTTTGGAAATGAAGGAGGTTCTCCAGGTACCATAATTACGTTTTTTCCTTGGCCAGGTGCACAAAAGGGACAAATTGGAGCAGGTCAAGTAGGTGTGACAACATATGTCGTACCAACCGGTGCTTTCTCTTTTTGGAAGGAACGCCTTGAGCAGTTTGACGTTTCTTATGAAATGATTGAACGCTTTGGTGAGGCCTTTCTCTCATTTGAAGATCCGCACGGTTTATTGATAGAACTTGTAGAACGTGAAGAAGCAAAACAGAATGACTGGACATTTAATGGAGTGACACCAGAAGTAGCGATTAAAGGGTTTGGCGGAGCTGTTTTATTAACTTCACAGCCTGAGCAAACGATGCAGTTGCTAGAGCAAACGATGGGACTTGAAAAAGTCGGCACGGAAGGAGATTATGTGAGATTCCGTTCGTTTGGAGAAATCGGCAATGTCATTGATGTGAACAAGACACCTGTTGCACGAGGACGTATGGGCGTGGGTGTTGTACATCATATTGCGTGGAGAGCAACAGATGATCAGGATCAATTAGATTGGCAAAGACATGTTGCGCAAAGCGGATATCAAGTGACGCCTGTGCAAGATCGAAATTATTTCAATGCCATTTATTTTAGAGAGCTTGGCGGCATATTATTTGAGATTGCGACCGATCCTCCAGGGTTTGCACACGATGAATCTGTGGAAACGATGGGTGAAGCGTTGAAACTGCCGCCGCAATATGAGGCGCAGCGTAGTCAAATTGAACAAATCGTGCTGCCGATTGAGGTAAGAGAAATCAAAGGGAAAGGAGATTCATGATGAAGCATCTTTTTCAAAAAGGAAAGAATGAACAAAAACCTGTCCTTCTCATGCTGCATGGAACTGGCGGGACAGAGCAAGACTTATTGCCGCTTGCAGAAGTGGTAGACCCTGAAGCATCTGTTCTTAGTGTGAGAGGAAATGTATCAGAAAACGGCATGCCGCGTTTTTTCAGGCGTTTGGCAGAGGGTGTTTTTGATGAGCAAGATTTAATTGAGCGTACAGAGGAATTATATACATTTATCGGGGAAGCAGCAGATAAGTATGGATTTGATCGTCACAATGTGGTAGCCATCGGCTATTCAAACGGGGCGAATATTGCTGGAAGTCTGTTATTCCATTACGGAGATGCGCTGAAAGGAGCGATCCTGCATCATCCAATGGTCCCAAGACGAGGGGTTTCATTACCTTCATTAGCGGGGAAACAAGTCTTTATAGCAGCTGGTGAAAATGATCCAATGTGCCGTCCTGAGGAATCTCAGGAACTGGAGCAACTGCTTCAGGAGGCGGGAGCATCCGTAACGCTTCATTGGGAAAATCGTGGACATCAGCTAACGAGAGAAGAAGTCGATGCTGCGGCATTGTGGTATCGTCGTCAATTTAAATAAGGTGGGGAATACAGGTGGGATTTTTACAGAAGCTTTTTGGGCAAACCAAACAAAAGGAGATGGAACAAGTGGAAAACGTAAAACTAGCGATTATTTATTATAGTTCAACAGGTACAAACTATCAGATGGCGAAATGGGCGGAGGCTGGAGCGAAAGAAGCTGGTGCTGAAGTCAAAATTTTAAAGGTTCCTGAATTGGCACCAGAAGCAGTTGTTGCATCAAATCCAGCATGGAAAGCACATTTAGATGAAACAAAAGATGTCCCTGAGGTTCAGTTAAGTGACTTAGAGTGGGCAGATGCCATTATTTTCAGCATGCCGACACGTTTCGGTAACTTACCGGCTCAAATGAAACAATTCTTAGACACAACAGGCGGTTTATGGTTCCAAGGGAAACTAGCAAACAAAGCAGTGAGTGCGATGACATCTGCACAAAACCCAAATGGCGGACAGGAGCAGACGGTTCTGAGCCTGTATACAACGATGTTCCACTGGGGAGCCATTATTGCCGCTCCTGGCTACACGGATGATTCCCTATACGGCGCAGGGGGTAACCCTTATGGTGTGAGTGTGACTGTTGACCAAAATGGAAAGATCCAAGAGGATGCAGAAGCAGCCGCAAAACATCAGGCGAAACGTACAGTGAATGTAGCAGAATGGATCAAAAAAGGTCAAAACGCTTAATAGATGTATACAAAAAGAATGCAGCCACTCCGCTGCATTCTTTTTTCATTAATAAGGATCTGAAGGGGTGCTGTTGTTGATCGCATCGTTGACAGCCTGTGCCGCGCCTGTTGATCCAATTGGTCCGCTTGGCTCCTCTTGTTTGAAGGCTTTTAAGCCATCGGCCACACGTTTTCCGTAGTCAGGATCAGCTTTTGTAAAGTTTTCGATCATTTGGTCTTGGATGTCTTTTTGGCAGGTAGCTAAGGTGTTGACTAAGTTTTTAATCAGTTCCTCACGTTCCCAATCATTGAAGCGACGATAGGTTTCTCCGGCTTGTCCGAAATTGTTCGGGCGGTCAATGGCTTCTCGTTTGACTTCACCCTCTACAAAAGGCGTATGATCCTTTCCATCTTGCTGTGCTTCTTTTAATCCCCCGAGAATGGACGGTTCATAATTCACATGGGGGTTTTGTCCTTTTCCTTGATCTACATGATATTCCATTTGCCCATCTCGCTGATTGGTGGCAACATGCTTTTTCGGTGCATTGATCGGCAGCTGTAAATAATTTGGCCCGACTCGATATCGCTGCGTATCAGAGTAAGAGAAGGTACGCCCTTGCAGCAATTTATCATCTGAGAAATCTAATCCGTCTACAAGAACCCCCGTCCCAAAGGCAACCTGTTCCACTTCTGCAAAATAATTTTCTGGATTTTTGTTTAGCACCATTCGTCCGATCGGTTTCCATGGATAGTCATCCTTGTACCAGAGCTTTGTCGGATCGAGTGGATCAAAGTCTAGACGGGGGTGGGTGTCATCTTCCATGATTTGCGCGTATACTTCCCATTCAGGATGATTCCCTTGTTCAATGGCTTCATATAAATCCTGTGTGGCATGATTAAAGTTTTCCCCTTGAATGGCTTGGGCTTGTTCTTGTGTCAGGTTGCGAATTCCTTGCTTTGGTTCAAAGTGATATTTGACCAACACTGCTTTTCCTTCATGATTCACCCATTTATAGGCATGGACGCCAGAGCCTTGCATGTGCCGGTATGTGGCAGGAATGCCCCATGGCGAGAAGAGAAATGTCACCATATGTGTTGCTTCAGGTGATTGTGAAACGAAATCAAAAATGCGCTCACCATCCTGACGATTGGTGACAGGGTCAGGCTTAAAGGCATGAACCAAATCAGGGAATTTCAAAGCATCTCGAATAAAGAAAATCTTGAGGTTGTTCCCAACGAGATCCCAGTTGCCGTCTTCTGTATAAAATTTGATCGCAAATCCCCGCGGATCGCGTAAAGTTTCTGGTGAATGTCCGCCGTGAATAACAGAAGAGAATCGAACGAAGACAGGGGTCTTTTTTCCTTTCTCCTGAAATAATTTGGCTCTTGTATAAGTGGAAATGGGTTCGTCACCGAATGTACCGTAGGCTTCAAAGTATCCGTGTGCGCCGGCACCTCGTGCGTGAACGACACGTTCAGGGATGCGTTCACGATCAAAATGACTGATTTTCTCTAGGAAATCGTAGTTTTCAAGCGTAGTCGGCCCTCTATTCCCAACGGTTCTCATGTTTTGATTATCTGTTACCGGGTGACCTTGGCGATTCGTCAAGGTTTCTTCTGACTCTGAAGATGATGTAGGCTGTTGATCTTCTTTCAAGGTAGAATCCCTCCTTCAATATCTCCCTAACAATATGGTCATGTTGCTCCCTATTTCATACAAGGATTGATATAATGAGTGAAAACTTTTATGAGGAGCGGACTTAATGATTCGATTACACTGCCTTCACGCACATCCATCTAATATTTCTTACATTGACGACGCTTTCTATGACACAGGATTTGATCTGCATCACATCGTCGATTCATCCTTTATGGAACGAGCCAAACAAGATCCTGCATTTGATCTTGAGCAGCAGCAAACCTATGCGATCAACAGACTCATGCAAGAAGCAGAGGCTGATCTTGTTTTATTAACGTGTACACAATACATTGCGGCTTTGGGGGAGCAGCAGCACCTGTTCAAACAACCAATTGTTCCGATAGATGAGCCGTTATTTGAGCAGATTTGTGAGCGAGAGGGTCCGCTTCAGCTGGTGTTTTCAAACCCAGATACAGTAGAAGGAACGATGAAGCGACTGTCTTCATATGTAAAAGAGCGGGGAAAGCAGTTAAAGGCAGAAGTGGTTGTGCTAGAGGATGTCTTTCATCTTTGCTTGAACGGTGATATACAAGCCTACCATGAGCGAATTATGGAACAGTTAAGGCGATCTGTGAAGCAGCATGGAGATATATGTGTGATGCAGCTCTCGATGGTTCACGCTGCAAAGCAGGTGGAGCAGGAAACAGGAGTGTCCATCATTCATCCGCTATCACCACTCAAACCATTTGTTTATCAAAAAATAACTACTCTAAAAGAGTGAACCCGCCACAGGTTCGCTCTTTTTGTATAGAAACGTAAATGGGATGACATGTTAAAAAATAATGGAGCGCAAACTATTTTTAACAGGTGCGCGTCTATCCAATGTAAGAAATAACAGATGCGCATTTAAGATAAAGGAGCTCTTTGTAAAATGAAGAAACGAAAGATTGATGATCAATTTGCGGATTACGTAATGGAGCATAAACACAGTTTTTATCGATTGTCCTATAGCTATGTCAAAAACCCAGAAGATGCGATGGATGTCGTTCAAGAGGCGATTCATAAAGCACTCAAATCTGTTCACCGATTAGAGGATGCGACCAAGATGCATAGCTGGTTTTATAAAATCGTCGTAAACGCTGCCCTCGACTTTTTACGAAAGAAGAAGCGTGTGCAAGTGACAGACGATGATACGCTGGAATTTTTATCACAGGGTGAATCGGATGTCTATGAGGATCAAGATGTCAGGCGGGCAATAGAAGATTTGCCGGAGATGTATCGGGTCATCATTATATTAAGATTCTTTGAGGATTTAAAGCTAGAGGACATCGCTCATATTCTTGGAGAAAATGAAAACACCATTAAAACAAGATTATATAAGGCGTTGCGGCTTTTAAAAGTAGAATTATCGCAGGAGGAAATATAAATGGATAAGCATTTGGAACAGTTAAAAGAAGAATATCTAGAAATCCCTATTCCCCCGGAATACGATGCTATGGTTGAACGGACATTAAAACGAAAAAACAAGAAACCTCATTTTCAGAAATGGACGATCGGACTTGTTGCTGCGGCTGCTTTATTTGTCACCACTGTAAATGTCAGTCCGCAGGCAGCAAGAGCGATTTCAGAAGTACCTGTCATTGGAGAGCTGGTGAAAGTCGTGACGTTCACAGAATTTAAAAAGAGCGATCAGGGAACAAATATTGATCTCAAAACACCACACGTTTCAGGGCTTGGGGACGGAAAATTACAAGACAGCCTGAATCAAAAATATTTAGCTGAGAACAAAAAGCTGTATCAAGATTTTGAAAAGGAAACAAAGGGTTATAAAAATGGTCATTTGAGTGTAGAGAGCGGATATGAAGTAAGAACAAATAATGATCAAATTCTTTCACTAGGTCGATACAAGGTGACGACTCAGGCTTCTGCGGCAGAGGAAATGACATATGATACGGTGGATAAGAAAAACCATGTACTCATTACATTACCAAGTCTGTTTAAAGATGACCGTTATATTGATGTGATTAGTGAAAATATTAAAGAACAAATGAAGAAACAGATGAAAGAGGATTCAAATAAGATTTACTGGATGACGAAGCAAGATACGGTTGATCCGTTTAAGAAGATTCAGCCAGATCAAAGTTTCTATATCAATTCAAAAGGCAAACTGGTGATTTCCTTCAACGAATATGATGTGGCGCCTGGTTACATGGGTGTAGTTGAATTCACGATTCCAACAAGCGTGCTAAAGGATGTTCTTGTCAGCGATATGTACATTCATTAAAAGAAGAAAAAAGACTGCTGAAGATGTCAGCAGTCTTTTTATGTTTATGAAGAAAGTGCGTCTGTTAGTGCAGGCACGACTTGTTTCTTTCTTGATACAACACCTTTGAGTAAAGCAGTGTTGTTTTCAAGTGTGACATTAAATGCTTTTTCTACTTTTGCTGCTTCAGCACCAAGGGCAAGCGCAAGAGAATCATTTTCTAGAATGTCTGTGATCACTAAAACAAATAGATCAAGACCTTTCGCTGCGATAACTTCATTGATTTTTGCTTCGATGTCAGCTTGTCTTGCTGTTACTTCAGCAATATCAACTGTATTAACTTGTGCAATTTCGACTTTGCTGTTACCTAGTGCAAATTCTTTTGCATCCAGTGTGATTAATTCTTGAACTGTTTTTTGGCTTAGGTCAGCTCCTGCTTTCAGCATATCTAAACCATATACGTCAGGGTCTACTCCTGCGATTTTTGCCAGCTCATGCGCAGCATCAACATCCTGCTGTGTGCATGTTGGGGATTTGAATAGCAAGGAATCAGAAATGATCGCAGACAAAAGCAAACCAGCGATTTCTTTTTCAATTGTGACTTGGTGCTCTTTGTACATTTTGTTTAAGATCGTTGCTGTGCAGCCAACTGGCTCAGCACGATAGTAAAGAGGTTCACTTGTTTCAAAGTTGGCAATACGGTGATGGTCAATGACCTCTGTCACTTGTACTTGATCAATATCGCTTACACTTTGTTGGAATTCGTTATGATCGACAAGAATGACTTGTTTTGTTTCGTTTGCAGCCGTTTCAATGAAACGAGGTGCTTCTTGTTTAAAGAAATCTAATGCGTATTGTGTTTCTCCATTGATTTCTCCAAGTCTGACAGCTTCTGCTTGAACGCCAATTTTGTTTTTCAGATCAGCGTAAGCGATAGCAGAGCAAATCGTGTCTGTGTCAGGGTTTTTGTGTCCGAATACGAGTGTTTTTCCCATGTGAATTCTCCTTCTTACTTTTATTGATGATGTTTCTATTCTAACAGCTTTTGACCTTGAATTCAGGGTTTATAGCTAAGAATAATCTAAAAAATTGTAACATGCTGTCTGAAAAGTTGCATGTACAAGACGATCTAAGTTGTTCCACGTGAAACGCTCTTGGGATAGCCTGCATTTTACTTGCGATTTGCGGCTATGGTAAAATAAAGGTTGGGTCAAGATATGACGGAGCGTACATCGTACGTATACATAGAAGTACACATTGAGCAAGATATAGAAAAATGATTGGATTGAGGTGAAGGTGTGAAACAAACAAAAGCGTTAGTAGAAGGCGCTATCATGATCAGTATTTTTGCGGTAATGACGCTGTTTTATTTGTATGTGCCACTTTTATCCATTATTTTCTTCATGGCTGCTCCGATTCCGATCATTCTCTATACAATCAGGCATGGCTTGAAAAAAGGAATTGCGGCTGGCGCTATTGGCATAGTGATCAGCTTTTTAATTGGGTCTATTAATGGGCTGTTAAGTGCGCCAATGCTGATTGCTGTTGGAATAGGTATGGGTGTTTTCTACAGCAGGAGGCAGCCAGGTCAGGCTATCATTACGGGTGCGCTGATCTATTTATTCAGTTTTCTCATTTACTTTGTTGTCAGTGTCCAGCTGTTTCAAGTAGATATACTGGGTGTCGCAAAGGAATCAATTGACCAAATCATGCCGATGGTAGAGAGTACCTTAAAACAATCTGGCGCTTCTGACCAGGACATAGCAAAACAACTCAAGCAGTTTAGAGAGATGCAGGATACGGCATTAAATTCTTTACCTGTAGCGCTTTTGATTTTTGTCACGCTGATGTCTTTCGTCAATCATTGGTTTGTGCGGCCGTTGATCAAACGGTTTGTTCCAGACATGCCAGCTCTTAAGAAATTTAAGGATATGCGACTGCCAAAAAGCATGGTATGGTATTATTTACTCACACTGCTTTTGATGCTGATTCAGCCGGAGAAAGGCAGCTTTTTATCGCTCGTGCAAACGAGTGCTTTTCAAATTTTATTTATACTGGTGCTTATTCAGGGCTTTTCTTTTATCTTCTATTATTGCCACGAAAAAAACATCTCAAAAGTGGTACCCATTTTTGCCGTCGTATTGACGATTCTCTTTCCGCCAATCGGTGTGATTGTGCGTATTATAGGGATTGCTGACATAGGCTTTGATTTAAGAGAAAAAGTAAAAACAAATAATTCACTCTGAATGTTGAGGAGTTGATATCAGTGCCAAGCTTCTATCGAAAACCTGTCATCAAGTATCCGATCTTCGCGTTAATTGTCCTTGCGGTGATCACAGTCCTCCTCAACCTTTATTTTAATTGGATCATAGGAGCGGTTGGTCTTTTAGTCCTTGCGGGTGTGCTCTACTTTTTAAAGTGGGCAGATACGCAGGTACAAAAAGAGATTGATTCATATATTTCAACATTATCCTATCGAGTCAAAAAGGTTGGAGAAGAAGCATTAATGGAGATGCCAATTGGTATTATGCTGTTTAATGACCAGTATTATATCGAATGGACCAATCCATTTCTCGCTTCGTGCTTCCATGAAAGCACACTTGTCGGCAGATCCTTGTATGATACATTTGAATCCATTGTGCCTCTTATTAAACAAGAGGTTGAGACAGAAAATGTGACGCTGAATGACCGGAAATTCAAAGTCATTATTAAACGGTCAGAGCGCCTTTTATATTTCTTTGATGTCACGGAACAAGTGCAGATTGAAAGACAGTATGAAAATGAACGAACGGTGTTATCTTATATCTTTTTAGACAATTATGATGATGTCACACAAGGTCTCGATGATCAGGTGCGCAGCGCGATAAATAGTGAAGTCACATCGCTGTTAAACAATTGGGCACAAGAATACGGCATTTTCCTAAAAAGAATTTCATCTGAACGATTTATGGCGGTATTAAACGAGAGCATCTTAGCAGAGCTTGAAGCGTCGAAGTTCTCTATTTTAGACGAAGTTCGTGAGAAAACAGGGGCACATAGCGCCACGCTTACCCTTAGTATTGGAATCGGTGCGTCTGTTCCTTCTTTAAAAGAACTTGGTGCACTTGCACAGTCGAGTCTTGATCTTGCCCTTGGACGAGGCGGGGATCAGGTAGCGATTAAACAGCCGAATGGGAAAGTGAAATTCTACGGTGGAAAAACCAATCCAATGGAAAAACGGACACGAGTACGCGCACGGGTCATTTCACATGCTTTAAAAGAAATTGTATCTGAAAGCGGTAATGTCATGATCATGGGGCATAAGTTCCCCGACATGGACTCTATCGGTGCCTCGATCGGGATTTTAAAGGTTGCTCAGGCGAATGGAAAAGAAGGTTACATCGTCATTGATGCCAACCAGATTGGGGACAGCGTTCAACGCTTAATTAGTGAAATTAAGAATTATGAAGAACTTTGGTCCCGTTTTATCACGCCTGAGGAAGCGATGGAGCTTGCAAAGGATGACACATTGCTTGTGGTCGTAGATACACATAAACCGTCCCTTGTGATGGAAGAACGACTGCTAAATAAGATTGAAAACGTCGTTGTCATTGACCACCATAGACGTGGTGAGGAATTTATTCGTGATCCTTTACTTGTCTATATGGAGCCGTATGCTTCATCTACAGCAGAACTTGTGACAGAGCTGTTAGAGTATCAGCCGAAGAAATTGCGGATTAACATGATTGAGGCCACAGCACTTCTTGCTGGGATCATCGTGGATACGAAGAGTTTCTCCCTCAGAACGGGGTCAAGAACGTTTGATGCAGCATCCTACCTTCGTGCAAAAGGGGCAGATCCTGTCCTTGTGCAAAAGTTTTTGAAAGAGACAGTCGATCATTACATCAAACGGGCAAAGCTCATTCAGCATACAGAGCTGTATCAAAATCAGGTAGCGATTGCTTCCTTGCCGTCTGACAGATCTGAGTATTATGATCAAATTACGATCGCACAGACGGCTGATTCTCTCTTGTCGATGAGTGAGGTTGAAGCATCATTTGCTGTCGCAAGGCGAGATGACGATACGGTTTGTATTAGTGCAAGATCGTTAGGGGATATCAACGTTCAAATTATTATGGAAGCATTAGATGGTGGCGGTCATTTAACTAACGCTGCGACCCAGATTTATGGTATAACCATTGAAGAAGCGGTAGAGAAGTTAAAAGCTGCCATAGACGAATATTTCGAAGGAGGGGTTCAAAGATGAAAGTCATCTTTCTAAAAGACGTAAAAGGCAAAGGGAAAAAAGGCGAAGTCAAAAATGTAGCTGACGGATACGCTCACAACTTTCTCATCAAACAAGGGTTAGCTGTTGAAGCAACTCCAACGAACCTAAGTGCATTGGAAGGGCAGAAAAACAAAGAGAAAAAGAATGCCATCCAAGAGCTTGAGCAAGCGAAACAATTAAAAGAAACACTTGAGGCGCTGACAGTGGAACTCACTGCTAAATCAGGTGAAGGCGGTCGTCTATTTGGTTCGATTACAAGCAAACAGATCGCTGATAAATTGCAAAAAGAACATCAAATCAAACTCGATAAGCGTAAAATCGAGTTGAATGATGCCATTCGTGCGTTAGGATACACAAATGTACCGGTGAAGCTTCACCCAGAAGTACAAGCAACATTAAAGGTGCACGTCACAGAACAAGCATAAACAGAAAAGAACCCGTCTCCTCGTGAGGCGGGTTCTTTGTTTATGATGGATCTGAAATATAGATGCTTCGTCCAGCACGCATACCGGATATAAACATAAAAAATAGGACGATGATAAATATGATAATGGCTGGCGTCCATGTATGTGTCACATCAAAAAGGATACCGATCATGAATGGACCAACAGCGGCTAATAAATAACCGAGTGACTGCGCCATTCCAGAGAGGGCAGCTGCTTGTTCCATATTGGTTGTTCTTAATCCAATAAATGTGAGGGCAAGACTGATACTGGCCCCTTGTCCGACGCCGATGAATAGCACAGAGATAACAAGAATAGGTGTCGACCCTCCGAGAAGGAGACCAATCATGCCGAGTAAATACACAAGGACAAGGCCGACGACAAGCGGTCTTTGCGTTTTTAATTTTTCTGCAAAAACGGGCGTTAAGAAGGTGGATGGCAGACCAGTAAACTGCATAATAGAGAGCATCCATCCCGCTGTCGCTAGGTTCATGCCATGTGATGTCAAAATATCAGGAAACCATGCGATACTGCTGTAGAAAAGGAATGATTGCAAGCCCATAAAAAAGGTCACCTGCCATGCGACACGTGAACGCCATATTGGCTGCTCTTTGAGTGAAATGCTTTTGACAGCCGCTGTGTTCTGATGAAGAAGCTGCGGCGCCCACACCATCATCGCAAGAAGGGCAAGTCCGGCCCAGACAAGGAATGATGTATTCCAGCCGCCAGGCATCGCATGACTGAGCGGAACACTGACACCAGATGCAAGTGCAGCAAAAACGGACATCGATGTCGTATACACGCTTGTCATTAATCCAGCATGTGCAGGGAATTTATGTTTCACAAGTCCAGGTAAAAGCACATTACAAATCGCAATCCCGACGCCGACTAGCGCCGTTCCCATCATTAAAAAGGTGATGCTACCCAATGAACGAATGACAATCCCAAAGAGCAGGACAGCAAGCCCAAGCCAAAGTGTTCGTTCATTCCCAAGACGTTTTCCGATTTTAGGTGCAATGGGAGATAGCAATGCGAATGAGAGCAGTGGTAATGTCGTGAGGAAACCAGCCAGTCCATTTGAAAGCTGTAAATCAGAACGAATGGCACCGATCACAGGACCAACAGACGTAATGGCTGGCCTCAGGTTAAAGGCAATGAGTAAAATCCCAGCAATCAGCAAAATGGTTTGCCCTGTACTGCGAGGATGAAATGTTGATTTTTCTAGTTGTTGTTCCATGAATGTAAACTCCTTTATTTCTTTAAGAACGATCTTTCTTCTGTTCAAGCTCCGCTAATTTAGCTAATAAGATGTGCTGCGGCATATGCATGATTTGCTCTAACGGTACATTGAGTGATGCAGCAAGCTTTTGTGCGGTATCGGCTGAGATTTGTAAAGGTCTCATTCGCAAATCCCTCCTCTTTCAATCTATACGTTCCAATATACCATATCGACTTTGTGACTTGCTGATAAAAAATTTGGGTTTTCTTTTATAAAACCACTTGATGGCCGATAAGAAATTTTTTTGAAATTGTTTCAGATGGTGGCCCTCTCCTTGTTCAATGTGAAAGTGAAGCTTTCGTTCCTGCATCCCTTTCTGTAATAAAAGATCCTGGAGTTGTTTGTTGAATAAAGGCATGTGCTGTTGGGCCGATGTTTTGCCTTTCCCTTCTTCACTGCCTACAGACAAATAGACAAGGTGGTCCACAGACTGAATGCTTTGTTGTTTAGCAAATGGTAGAAAATCTCGATACCAAAATGACCCAGAGATAGATGCGATACGTTGAAAAAGGGTAGGGTGCATCAATAGGGTATAAATAACAAATAGCCCACCTAATGAAGCACCTACATGGCTATGTTCATGACCGGTCTGTTTGACTGGGTATTCTCTTTTGATATATGGAAGCAAGTCATTTGCTAAAAATGACACATATGTCTGTGCCTCACCTTTAAAGTCAGGGAATCCAGAATGCAGTGATGATGCTTTCCATGGTGTATATTCGTCAAGTCGATTGAAGGGGTGTATACCGACGATGATGATTGGCGAGATGGTTTTGGCTTCAATCATGCTTTCGATCTCTAGCAGGTGGGTTCTAAACAAAGAAGAGCCATCTTGTACAAAGACAGCTGGAACATCAATAGAGGTGTCCGGTGGAAGGTAAATATCAAGCTGCCGCCCGTTCAATTCGTCATATAGAAACGTTCCGTTCATGTGTATTCTCTCCTTCAAGTTTTCAAGCTCCGCTGGAAAAGAAGAACAAAGGGCTAAAATGTTTAGCCCTTTGTCAAGATGCGCATCTTTTTAGTTGGTTTGATCTAGCCATTTGACAGCCTGATCAAGGAAGGTGGTTTTGCTTAGTGCTGTTCCTCCCTGAAGCATAGGATCAACGACATTTTCATTGATGTGCCCATTTTTCACAGCTTTTAGGCTGTTCCAAATTTTATTTCCCTCTAAGTCCTTCAATGCATTTGGATTCGATGAGTTTTCCTCTTGGGAGAACTGAACAAAGATATAATCAGGATTGAGTTCACCTAGGCGTTCCAATGAAATCATTGCTTGTGCTTTGGCTTTTTTGACATCACTTGGTGCTGTAAACCCTAAGTCCCCATATAAGGTAGAGTTGAAGTATACGTCTTCAGGGTACACGTACAGGTCTCCCTGTCTAATGCGTAAAATGACAGCTGTTTTGTTGTTGCTTTTGTCTTTCAGGGTTTCTTTCGCTTGTTTGAGATCTTTCTGATAATCAGAGATGATGCTTTTCGCTTCTTCACTTTTTCCAGTCAGTTCACCGAGTAATAAAAGGTTGCTTTCCCAGTCGGAAGAGACATGTGATACTGGGATCGTCGTTTGGACTTTATCTAGTTTTTTAATTGTTGCAGGCGGAAACTTGGTTGATCCGAGTATCACGTCTGGTTTTAGTTTTAAGATTTTTTCTAGGTTTGGTTCAGTTTTTTCCCCAATGCCTTCTGTTTTTGCTGTAATGTCTTTAAATAATTCAGGGAAAGTGCCGCCGACAGTAGAAGCACCAATAGGGTCGATACCAAGTAGTTTTGCATCTTCCATCGATTCTAGGCTTCCAGCAATGACGATTCGTTTCACTGGTGTTTTCAGTTTGTACGTTTGATCTAAGTATTTGATGTTTGTTTCTGCTGCTTCAGCTGACTTGCTTTTGGTTGTGTTTGAAGCCGGTTTATTTTCTGCAGCACCACAGGCTGCTGCGGTGATCGTCATGATACAAAGGATAAGCAATGCGAACCATTTTTTCATTTGTTTTCTCCTTTAACTGATAATTGTTCTCAATTAAAGATTGTAGTAGTCATTCGTCCTTTTATCCATAGACAATGATCTGTCTAGTGATGGACTTTTTACGGAAAAAAAGATAAAAGGTCCTGAATGACTCGTTGATGACTGGCTGCTGTGTATTCACGCCAAGGGTCAGAAGCGAGTGGATAGACGGCTTGTTGCGTCACAGCCTTGAGATTTTGCCAAGCCTCCTGTTGCTTTAATTTTTGATAAAAAGCAATGGTTTTTGGTTCTTTATGCAACAAAAGGAAGATGGCATCTGGGTCTAACTGCTGTATAGAGTGAATGCTGATTTTTTTTTCGATGAGCTGGCCATCATTCTGAAAAGCTGGCAGAAGGCCAATGTCATGAAAAATTACTTCTGCCATAGTTCGATTGACAGATAAGTAGAGCTGATCTTGAAAGATACGAAGAGGCAGGACGGTTCTTGGTGGATGATCAATAAGGCATGCCTTTTTCGCTTGAATGACGAGTTCTTCGTAATGAAGGAGCCATTCTTCTGCTTCCCTCGTTTCGTTTAAGAACAGAGCTGTTTGTCTGAATTGAGCGCGCCAATCCAATTGTGTGAATGGAACAAAGTGAACAGGACAGATGGTTTTCAACACTTGTTTTTCTTCCTCTGTCACATGATCATTGGCAATGATCAGCTCAGGTTGTGCTTCCTTCAATTGCTGTAAATTGGCTTCAGCGTGTTCGTTGATACGATGTGCACTCAGATGGATCGGAATTTCTTCTGCATAATGCTCAAAATCATGTGCTGTCCATTTAGGGTGAAGAGGGGCAGCATATGGGATGATATGAATAGGTGTGAGCTGCCCGAGTATGGAATGGCCATAGGCAGCCATTTTCCGTTGACGGCTTTTCATATAAGCAGAAGGAGTGATACCCGTTTTTTTCTTAAAGATGCGGCTAAAGTAATAGGGGTCTTGATAGCCGATGTCCTGTGCAATGTCTTTGAGTTTTGCATGACCTTTCGCCATGAACTGTTTGGCTCTAGCCAGTCTTTTCTTGGTGATATAATCAGTGACACTCACATCAAAATGCTTTTTAAATAGCTCGCTGTAATGATTGGCGCTGATACCAGCCATATGAGATAGACTTGTAAGGCTGAGAGGTTCTTCGGAATGTTGATCGATATATTGTTTTGTTTTGAAAAGGGCGTGTGTTGTGTCACAAATGTCTTCTTTATGCAGTGTGAAAAGCTGCAGGATGAGCTGTTGAAAAAGGGTTTGGCTTCTAAAAAAGCTAATGGATTCAGGTTTTTGCCATTCTGTTGTCATGTCGGACAGTAAAGAATGAATGTGTTCAATCGAGCTAATATCGATAAATTGCCATACATTCAGTAAAGATCGGGCTTGTTCAGTTGATACTTCTTCTATGCTTTGACCTTGTGGCGTGTACATCTGAAAGCGAAACAGATAGAGCTCGTGTTTTTGATGTGGCTCTGTTTTCAACATAAATGTTTCCCCAGGCATCATCGTATAGAGTGTCAGATTTTTCAATCGCCATCTTTGATCATTCAATGTAAGTAAACCGCTGCCGCTTATGTTAAAGAGGAGGCAGAAAGTATCTGAAAACTGTTGCTCCGTATGTGGAAGATCTGCATTATTTATTTTTTCAGTATATGTTAATCGATAAATGCATTGTTCAGCATTTACCTTTGTACATAATTGATGATTGTTTCCCATAAAACCACCTGATCTCTTATTAATTGATAAATATTCTCAATTGAATTGTATCAGAAAGAGCTGGAAAATGGTGTGTTTATTCTGTCAAAAAAGCACCCTGATGGAGATCAGGGTGCGATGATTTATTCCGTTTTTCCATGTGCTAACGCAGGTTCTTTTGTTAAGCTTAATGGCCGTAAGTCCTGCCAGTGTGTCTGGATATAATCAATGCAGGCATTTCTAGTGTCTTCACCAAAGACCTTTTCCCATCCATCTGGTATTGGTGCAAATGATGGCCAAAGTGAATGTTGTCCTTGTTCATTGACAAGCACAAGAAATACACCGTCTTCACGATCAAAGGGATTTGTCATTTGTCATCTCTCCTTTATTCTTAGTGCTTTTGTTTGACCCGGTGCAGAGCGTTGTCTAAGATGACACCAATTTCTGCTAGGGGTTTAGGCTGGCACATGTCTTTGTGCCGGCAATGAATGTCGTGCTGTTCAATGGTTCCATTGATATAAGGTGCCCATGCTTCGGGATCAATCGATGTAAACCAGTCTGGGATAATGGTAGATCTAAAGAATAATATGTCCCCTTGATAGGTTTTTGGCTGATATTCCCCGAGCAATCGCACTGAGTTGACATAGGTTTCTTTTAGATTTCTAATGGCATCCTCACTTAAGCTTGCTAGTGCACTGCCGTCTTTCTTCAAGATATCGACAGCACTTTTCATCGTGAGCGGTTCACCTGTTAAGGTATCTGGATCATAACCGCCGAGTGCAAGAAGAGCGATTAGTGCCTCTTCTTCATCAGGTGCTTCTTTAATCGGTAAGAAATGGTTCGGATAGGCATCCAGCATCGCAACGAGAGCGATTTCTTCACCTTGCTGCTGGAGTTGAGTAGCCATTGCTTGTACAACGTTTCCGCCAAGTGACCAGCCAAGTAGATGATAAGGGCCTTTTGGCTGAATCGTTTGGATGTGCTTAATATAATCGGCAGCCATATCATCGAGTGTATGCGGATAGTCATCTTTTCTTGCGATTCCTCGTGCCTGTAATCCATAAATAGGGATGTCTTTTTCTAATGTATTCAAGAGACCTGCATAGCACCAGCTAAGACCACCTGCTGGGTGAACACAGAAGAGAGGATGTCTTTCTCCATTTGTTCGTAGCGGCAGTAAGATTTCTAGTGCGTTTTCATCGCTTCCTGTTTCTAGTTTCTCTGCCAAGCTTGCAACGTTCGGTGCTTCAAACAACGTTCCGATGCTCAGTTTCACACCAAGTGCATCACGAATGCTGCTGATTAAACGAACCGCAAGTAAGGAATGCCCCCCAATGTCAAAAAAGCGATCGTCAATGCTGATTTTTGGCAAATCAAGCACCTCTTCAAAGAGGTGGCATAGAACTTCCTCTTTCGGGTTTCTTGGTCCGCGGCCATCCGTTTGCTGTATATGCAATTGAGGTGCCGGCAGTGATTTTTGATCAAGCTTCCCGTTTGCTGTAAGCGGCATCGTATCAATCTGTACATAAGCCGCAGGCACCATGTAATCAGGAAGACTGGCTGCAGCAAAATGGCGAAGAGTCTCTGTATCGAAACGGTCTTCTTCAGTTGTGACGATGTATGCGACTAAGCGTTTGTCGCCAGGCTGATCCTCTCGCAAAATGACGGCAACTTGTGCAACTGCGTCGTGGCGTGATAGAACGGCTTCAATTTCTCCAAGTTCAATTCTAAACCCGCGTATTTTAATTTGATGATCAGCTCTACCAATGTAATCAAGTGCCCCTTCTTCTGTCCAGCGAGCGAGGTCGCCTGTACGATACATCCTTGTGCCAGGTGCTCCATAAGGATCGGCAGGGAATCGATCTGAGGTCAGGTCAGGCCTGCCTAGATAACCTCTTGCCAAACCAGCTCCAGCTACATACATTTCACCTGTTGTCCCAGGTGGAACAGGTTGTAGGTATTCATCTAGTACGTACACGTGTAAATCAGGAATTGGTTCGCCTATTAAACTGCTGGATTTCTTTGCAATCATGTCTCGATTGAGTACATTGTACGTAACGTGAACGGTGGTTTCTGTAATGCCATACATGTTAATTAGCTTTGGCTTGCCGTCTGAGTGACGGCTGTACCAATCTTCTAATCTGCTAAGCTCTAATGCTTCACCGCCAAAGATGACATAGCGGAGTGATAATGCTTGACCAAGTGTTTGTTGTTCCTTGTCTACCTGCATGAGCTGATAGAAGGCGGATGGTGTTTGATTAAGCACAGTCACACCTTCATCGACTAGAAGCTGCATCATCTCATCTGGAGAACGAGAGATGGTATGAGGAACAATGACAAGTCGCCCTCCATTTAAAAGGGGTCCCCATATTTCCCAAACTGAAAAGTCAAAGGCATATGAATGGAACATTGTCCAAACATCCTCTTCATCGAAATGGAACCAATGTTCAGTAGATGTCAGAAGACGGATGACATTTTGGTGTGGAATGACCACTCCTTTTGGTTTCCCTGTAGAGCCGGACGTATAAATAATATAGGCCGGATGCAGAGAAGATAGCGACTCAATTCTGTCTATATCAGCCGGGTTGTGATTTGGCGTAGTCAGCAATTGATCAATTGTTTCTTTTTCGTCTAACAAAATCAAATCGCAATCAGCAGGGAGATGCAATGCAGCTGCTTTTGTTGTGATGCTGCAAACTGGTTTTGCATCTTGTATCATGTATGCCAGCCTGTCTGCTGGATAATCAGGATCAAGCGGAACATAGGCTGCGCCTGCTTTATGAACGGCTAATAAACTGACGAGCATATCAATTGATCTAGGCAGGGCAAGTGCAACGAACTGTTCTGGTCCAACGCCTCTTTGTATTAATAAATGAGCCAGACGATTGGCTTTGTTGTTTAACTCTTGATAAGTAAGCTGCTTCTTGCCATCCGTTACAGCCACTCGATCAGGGAATTGCTGCACCGTTTTTTCCAATAAGGCTGGGAGATTAGGTGCTTGGTCTGACTGAGCGAATGTCTGTTTGTCAGGGAGAAATGTTTGTCGTTCTTGATCTGATAAAATGTTCACTTGACCAATCGGCAGATGTGGGAACTCAGCTATCTCTGTTAAAAAGCGCTTCATTCTGTCAGCGATTGCTCGAACGGTACTTTGTTTAAATACATCTGTGCTGAATTCAAACAATCCTGTTAATCCTGCTGCTGATCCAGTTTCAGTTCTTTGTTCTGTCAATTCGATGGTCAGATCAAATTTAGCTGATCCCACTGGTTTCACGTAGAGATCCGAATCAAGTTGTGTCAGCTTCATTTCCGCCTTCGGTGTATTTTGGAAGGCAAGCATGACTTGGAATAATGGATTGCGTGATCTGGAGCGGGTTGGATTTAGGATTTCCACTAGCCGTTCAAATGGCAGATCCTGATGCTCATAGGCTGCTAAGTCAACGTTTCGCACTCGCTTCAATAGCTCACTGAAGGTTGGATTACCAGCTGTATTTGTACGTAATACTAGTGTGTTTACAAACAATCCGACAATATCGTCAAGTGCATCGTCATTCCGTCCAGCAATTGGACTGCCGATTGGGATATCTGTCCCCGCCCCAAGGCGTGTCAGTAATGCTGCAAGTGATGCTTGAAGCACCATGAACAAACTCACTTGATGCTGTTTCGCAAGCTCAAGAAGGTTTTGATGTAAAGCCGGTTCGATCGTAAAATCTATCGTCGCACCGTTGAAGCTTCCTTCCTGTGGACGCGGGAAGTCGTAAGGAAGCTCCAGTTCTTCAGGCAGGTCATGTAAGGCATCTTTCCAATAGCTGAGCTGCTTGGCAAATAGACTATTCGTCTCTTTTTCACTGCCCAACAGTTTCTGCTGCCAAATAGCATAGTCAGCATATTGAACAGGTTCCGCGGGCAAGGAGATGGATTTTCCTTGTATACGGGCTTCATAAGCAGCCGCTAAGTCTCGTGTCAATGGTGCAAGTGACCAGCCGTCACCAGCGATGTGATGCAGCAACAGAAGCAGCACAGACCGATTGGCATCAAGCATGAATAATTCAGCTCGCAGTGCAGGTTCTTCTTCAATCTGAAAGCTATAGCGAATGGCTGCATTTAATTGATTCTCAATTTGTTGATCACTCGAAGCTGTGACATGGAGTTCAGGCTGAACACTTTTTGGGTGTAAAATAACCTGTCTTGGCATGCCATTCTTATTTGGAAAAATGGTTCTAAGGGTTTCATGTTTTTCAGTGATATCTGCCAAAGCACCAGTTAGAGCTTGTTGATCTAGTGTACCTGTCAGCTGAATGACAAGTGGAATATTGTAAGTTGGACTTGGCCCTTCAAGGCAATGAAGGAACCAGAGCCGTTTTTGGGCAAAGGATAACGGTATCTCATCTGGCTTGTTTTCTACCTGAAGCGGCGGCCGAATGTCCTTCGCTTTGTCCAACTGCTGCGCAAGTTCAGCAACCCGAGGTGATTCAAAAATGGTACTCATGTTTAGGTCTGCACCAAATGTATCGCGTATACGTCTAAGCAGACGAGCGGCAAGTAAAGAATGTCCACCTAAGTCAAAGAAACTATCATCTATGCCAATTTGAGGTACGCCAAGGGTTTCTGCAAATAAACTACATAACATGTCTTCTTGGGGTGTTCTAGGTGTACGCTCGGAACTAACTAAAGACATATTTGGCACCGGCAATGCTTTGCGATCGATTTTGCCGTTTGGTGTAAGTGGCAGTTCCGGCAAAAAGACAACAGCAGAAGGCACCATGTAGTCTGGAAGTAATGCAGCCACAAATTGCCTGAGCTCTGAAGGGTGAAGAGCTGAGTCGTCTGTCAGCACAACATACGCACAAAGCAACTGTTGCCCAGGTTGATCTTCACGAACGATCACAGATGTATGCTTTATAGCTTGATGCTGCATAATCACGGTTTCAATTTCACCTAGTTCAATACGGAAGCCGCGAATTTTAATTTGATGATCGGCGCGGCTAATATAATCAATCGAACCATCTTCACGCCATCTGGCTAAATCACCAGTGCGATACATTCTCGTGCCTTTTGTGCCGAACGGATCAGCGACAAATCGTTCTGCCGTTAAGTCGTATCGTCCAAGATATCCTCTTGATACTCCTTCACCTGCAATATAAAGTTCACCGATTGATCCTGCTGGAATTGGGTTTAGTCCTTCATCTAAAATGTAAATGCTCGTATTCCAAATGGGTTTACCAATTGCCGGCCCGCTATTCTCCCGGTGTGCTGTGACATTTTCCATCGTAGACCAGATCGTCGTTTCTGTAGGTCCGTACAAATTGGTAATGTCGCATTGAAGAGATTGCAGTGTGTGCAAAAGGGAGGCAGGAAGTGCTTCTCCTCCAACAAGAACACGCATACCTGTGATCGCGTCAGGGTATTCATCTGCCAATGCATGCCACAACGTTGGTGTTGCCTGCATGATTGTGACTTGATGAGAACGAATCATGTCTGAAAGCTTGGCTGGCTCTTGTATCGTTTCTTTTTTTGCCAATAAAATAGCTGCCCCATGTAAGAGTGGGAGGAACATTTCTAGCCCGGAAATATCAAAGGCTATGGTCGTTACCGCTAAAAGCTGGTCTCCTTGATCTAATAAAAATGAGTCTTGCATGGACAATATAAAGTTGATTACATTTCGCTTTGTTACAACAACACCCTTTGGTTTGCCTGTCGATCCTGACGTGTAGAGGATATAGGCGGGGTGATGTGGAGAGCCCTCGTTCCATGTAGGATTGAGATGCGGACTGCCTGCTATCTCCTGATAAAAAGTTGCATCATCCAGTTGAACGATGTGCGGATAGTCCAAACCATCTGCTGTCTCATTGATTGTGAGCAAGCACGCCGGTTTGGCATCTTCTAGCATATAGGCGACACGATCGTTAGGATAATCAGGGTCTAGTGGCAGATATGCGGCGCCCGTTTTGACGACGGCTAATAGACTTACGACCATATCGATGGATCGAGGCAGAGCGATTGCGACGAATTGTTCTGGTCCAATGCCACGATTTTTCAAATAATGAGCTAATTGATTTGCCCGCTGATTCAACTCTTCATAGGTCAAAATGATTCCTTCAAACTGTAATGCTTTTGCTTGCGGCGTTTTGCTCACTTGTTTTTCAAATAGTTCCCGTAATGATTCTTTTGGTAATTCTCGTTTTGTATCATTCCAGTGCTTGAGAATGTTCTCTTTTTCTTCAGACAAAAGAAGGTTGAATTGACTGATTGTCTGATCTTGCTCTAGTCCGGTTATTTCCTCCAGCAATTGAAGAAAACGATGTTGATGAGCGTCAACGGCTGTCTCTTTGTAAACGGCAGGGTTTGCATCAAAGTCGATTTGAAATCCGTTTCCATCCGCACGGTCGTATATGTTGATCGATAAATCATCTACTGGTCCTGCTGAGAGATTGTGTGCTCGACCAATGCTCTGATCGAACTTGAGATCATAATCAAATGGCATGATATTGATCTGTGGACCGAATAATCGTTGATTTCTTCCGATGAGCTTAAAGTCTCTCCGCATGTCTTCATGACGATATCGTTGATGAGGACGAATGGCTTTCAGTTCATCAGATACTTGACGAACAAGTGCTGAGAGCGTCATTTCTGGTTTGCATGTTAAACGAAGCGGTACCAGGTTCATGACCATTCCAGGTGTTTGCAAGGCGCACGATCCAAGGCGCATCATCACAGGTAATCCTAAAATAATATCATGTGCACCCGTCATACGATGCATATAGAGTGCGGATGCGGCAAGAATCATTTCATGCCACGTACCACCGAAGGCTTGGGCGTTTTTTTTCATTTTGCTTACCTTTTCGGCATCGTATCTAGCCGTTTTTCGGATAAAATGATCCGACGTTCTTGGGGCAAGCTCAGCAAGGCTGACAATTTCCGGTTGATCAGCAAAACGATTTTTCCAAAATGCTCGATCATCTTCAAATCGATTGGACTGTTGATAAGCGATCTCTTCTTGGACTACATCATGTAAAGCTCCAAATGTTTGAGGAGGCACAGGTGTCCCTTGCGATAGGGCTGAATAGATCTCAGCAACACGACGTGCAATGAGCGAAAAGGCGAATCCATCAATGGCAATATGATGAATGCGCTGATACCAAATAAATCGGTCGTCAGCAAGTTGAAAAAGCACTTCACGGAATAATACATCTTTCTCTAAAGAGACTGGTGTGGAAAGGTCGGCTTTCATCCATGCTTTAGCCGCATCAAACGGCTGTTTTTCATTTTGTAAATTGACATATTGAAATGGGATCTCTTTCTTAGATGTTTTCCATTGCTTTGGACCGTCAGTATCCTCAACGAATTGCATATACAAGGAATCTGCTTCTAAGACAGTCTTTCGAATGGCTGCTTCAAAGTGTATGGGATCAATAGAACCTTTAATCTCTATATACTCAGCTGTATTGAAAATAGGGTTAGATGGATCAAGCTGCTGCGCATACCAAATGCCTGATTGGGCACCGGTTAGTGGGAATGAATCGACGGACTGGATCGACAAGGGCCTAAACCTCCTTTACAAGTAATCGATATTTGGGATAGATGGCTGTTTTTCTGGGAAAAGAAGAGTCCGCCAACACATGAGCGTTGGATTTGCTGCAAGCTCAACGAAATTGACTGTTGCTCCTTGCTGTCTCCACTTTTCCGCTAGACTCATCATTCTGATAGAATCAAGTCCAAGGTAGACAAGATTCTCGTCAAGCGGTATTTCATTCGGCTCGATTTGGAGATATTCAGCTACTTGGTGAACGATAGCATCAAAGGATAAATCATCACCATCTGCGTCTTGTCCTGTTAAACGACGAATGATTTGATTGGTCGTAGTGGTGACCGCACAGCGTTCAGCTGCATAGGTCATTGCCATTTTGTGATGCTTAAGTGAAAAGTCAGCGACGGCATCGGCGACAAAAAAGGTTTCAATATCGAGCATGAATGCTTCTGCGGCTGTCAGCATACATCCAATATGTGCATATACGCCAGTAATGATCAGTTGATCACGTCCGCCTTCGTGAAGAAGATCTAAAAAGTTGGATTTTTTGAATGCGCTATAACGCCATTTTGTCAGCATTGTATCTGATTCAGATGGAGCAAGCTGATCAATGATTTTTGTCAATGCTTCATCATCACCAAGACCAGGTCCCCAAAAATCTGTTAATAAGGCACGATCCTTCGGGTCTTGATCACCAGGTTGAGCTGTATAGACGACTGGAATGCCGAGTTCTTTGCATGTATCACGTAATTGTTCAATATGCTGCACTAACTCTGTAATCGGTGAAGTATCTTGTTGAAAAGCATTTAAAAAATATTGCTGCATGTCATGTATCAGCAGGACAGCACGTTTCGGATCAGGGATCCAATTCACTTTATTTTCAGGTAAATCTTGTATGCTTGGCATTGGATACGCAGGAATAGTAGGGATTGCCATGGTTTTCACTCCTCTTTTTTATACGTTGGCAGTATGGATTGCAGCTAATTCTCTTAATGCTTTTTTACTGATTTTGCCTACACCTGTTTGTGGGAACGCATCAATCCATTCAATGCGGTCAGGAATTTTATAGGCAGCGAGCCCGCGTTCTCTTAGAAATAACTTTAAGACATGCGGTGCTGGTTTGTTGTTTCCTTTCGCAATAACAAAGGCACATGAGCGTTCGCCAAGAAATGGATCTGGCATGGACACCATGGCGGCATCATGAATGTCAGGATGCGCAAGTAAATGGTTTTCAACTTCTTCAGCAGCAACCTTTTCGCCACCACGATTGATTTGATCCTTGTCTCTGCCTTCTACAACAACATTTCCTTCTTTGGTTAATCGCACGATGTCACCTGTTCTGTAGAAGCCATCTGGTGTAAATGCTTTTTTGTTTTGTTCATCGGCTTTATAGTAGCCGCGAATCGTATAAGGTCCTCTTGTTAAAAGGTGTCCAGCCACTTCATTTGGGACGGGCTTGTCCTCATCGTCTACCACTAGTACCTCATCATATTCAGACATCGGGCGTCCTTGTGTATGGATAATGACATGTTCAGGGTCATCCAATCTGGTATAGTTGACCAGACCTTCTGCCATGCCAAAAACTTGCTGTAACTTACACCCAAGGGCAGGCATCACTCGTTTTGCTGCCTCAGCACTTAATTTAGCACCACCGACTTGTAAGACCTCAAGACTCGATAAGTCATCTGATCGATGAGGAGCGGCTTCGAGCCAAATCAATGCAATTGGTGGAACGACAGCGGTAATGGTCGCCCGTTCTTTTTCAATGAGTGGAAAGACGACATCAGGGCTTGATCCAGGTGCAAGAACGACTCTTCCACCAGCGTATAATGTCCCAAGAACGCCAGGCGAGCTTAATGGATAGTTGTGTGCAACTGGAAGTGTGGCTAGATACACACTATGTTGTGTGAGCTCGCACACCTCATTGCTTTTCCAAAGGCTATAAATATAGTCATCATGTGTACGAGGTATGAGCTTAGAAAGGCCTGTGCTGCCTCCAGATAACTGAAGAAACGCAATGTCGCTTGCCTCTACATGTATTTGTGGATCGAGCGCTGGGTCCTTTCGCAAATCATCCAAGTCTAGGAATTCCTCAGCTTCTCCTGCAACAATGACATGAGGTAATGAGGGAAGCTTTTCTTTCACTTGACGTGCGAGTGATCGATAATCAAAGCCGCCATCGACATCTGGTATGACATATGCGTCTGCTTCGGCAAACTCAATAAAATAAGTGATTTCACTGCTTCTATGAGATGGCAGTGAGAAGACGGGTAAAGCACCGATTCGAAATAAAGCGAAAACGACTTCAAAAAAAGCAGGAATGTTAGGAAGCTGCACGACAACTCGACTTCCCTTTTGGATTCCAAGCTGATGAAAACCGGCGGCAAGACTGCTGACGCGCTCATCAAGTTCTTGATAGCTCATGTGTGTATCGGCGTATGTAATCGCTGTTTTATTCCCTAACGATACGGCGCGTTCACGAAGCATCCCGCTAAAGGTTTCTCCACGCCAACAGCCGTTTTCACGGTAGCGTTTTGCAAATTCTTCTGGCCATGTAGGTGGTTGAACAAACATGTCTTTTGTCATCTCCTATGTATTTTTATAGCTGATGGATGCCCATCGCATGAAGCATCGTATTGAATTTTGCAGATGTTTCGGCTAGCTCTTCTTCTGACTTTGATCCTTTGACCACTCCTGCACCAGCAAAGAGGCGAAGGGAGTGACCTTCAGCTTCTGCACAGCGAATGGTGACAATCCAATCTCCATCACCATTTACATCTGCCCAACCGACCATTCCTGTGAAAAATCCTCGATCGAAGGGTTCAATCGCTTGAATGGCTTCACGTGCATCTGCTGTAGGTGTTCCGCATACTGCGGGTGTTGGATGGAGGCTAAGCGCTATATCAATGGAGGACACATTGGAATCTGTTAATTCACCTTTGACCACAGTAGATAAATGCCACATCGTTTCTGTCTGTATGACGGATGGTGATGCAGGTACATCTAACGTATGACAGTAAGGAGCAAGCGCTTTAGTGACAGCATCGACAACCACTGCATGCTCGTGTAAATCCTTTGCAGAAGTAAGAAGTTCATCGTGACGACGCTGGTCTTCTACGGGGTCTGAACTGCGTGGCCGAGAACCAGCGAGTGGATTGGAAATCACAGATGAACCAGTTTTTGAAAGAAGCAGCTCAGGGCTTGCCCCAAGAAGTGTGCGCTTTTGGGAAGATTTCGGATCAGCTACGTTTGCAGCAAACGTATAACCAGTTGTATTATGACGAGCCAGCCGTTCGAGTATTGCTTTCGTAGGAATATCTTGATTTGATTTGAGATGGAGAGATCGAGAAATGACGATTTTGCTAAGCTCTCCTTTTTCAATTTTAGCTAACCCTTCGTTCACACCATTCATGTAGACTTCAGGAGAAGGGACAGGTGTCACCTCATAGGATGGTGATGTCACTTCTGAATCCTCATCACCTTGATGAAATTCGAGTGGATCGCTAAACTGTACATGGACTGGCACATTTAAACGAACGGGTTGCGCCGGATCAAACGGAACAGCACCAGCAACAATCGGTGCTTGAATACCAGCTTGTTTGGCAGTCTCAAAAACATGGGCTACCTTTGTGGATAGTTCATCGAGTTGATTGGTTTTAATATGCTGGAATATCCCCTCTGCAAGTAACGCTCGTTTAGGAGAAGCAAGGAAAAATGCTCCTGGCTGATAGTCTTGGATCAGCTGTACTTTTTCTTCTGTCGACAATAATGAATGTTTCATGAAAAGGCCTCCTTTTTGATAAAATGCTAAATTCCGAGTGTTGCACCACCATCAATTGTGAGATTCTGCATCGTAATATGACTGGATTGCTCAGATGCAAAGAAGATGACTGCATCAGCAATCTGTTGAGGGTCAGCGATTTTTTGTAAAGGAATACCGGTTTTATACGTCTCTAATGAACCTTTAATCACCTGATCTGCTCCTTGCTCATCAGACCATAAAGCCCATTGCATAGGTGTTGCGGTAGAGCCGGGAGAGACGACGTTGCATCTGATGCCATAGGTAGCCAGCTCTAATCCAAGCGTTTTTGTAAAAGAAGTAGCTGCTGCTTTTGAAGCGGCATAGGCAGCCATATTCATTCTAGGAATGGCACCTGCGTTAGAACTGACAGTCACAATGACCCCCTCTGATCTTTTCATCATGTATGTGGAGACAGCTTGGGATACGTAAAAGAGACCATGTGTATTGACTGCGAAGGTTTGGTGCCAGTCATCTGTACTAATCTGATCAATCGAACTGATCCGAAGAATGCCTGCTACATTGACCAGTAAATAAATAGGGCCAAGCTGCTTTTCAATTTGATCGACAATGTGCTGAACAGATGCTTGATCGGTAATGTCACCTAGATAGGCAAAGGCACGTATGCCTTTATCATTCAACTTCTGCACGGTGCTTTGCAGCTGATCTTCATTTGTGTCAACTGCTGCAATGATCGCACCTTCATCGGCTAGTCTTTTGGCTACTGCTTGTCCGATACCTTGTCCTGCGCCTGTAATAAGGGCAATTTTATGAGACAGACCACTCTGTTTCATGTGTTCACTACCTTTCTTTCAAGTCTGTAGTTGTTAAAGGGTCTTGATGATAAAATGCAAAACGAAAAGCGTCATTCATCAGCACCGGCAAAACAGACGTATGTCCTTCTTCAGGAAATTCGTGATAGGTCGTATGCAAGCCATACGAGGATAAAGGCAGCATACGATTGGCTAGAGACTTTGCATGAGCATTCATTTGACATGGATGATGTTTTTCTAACTCACCTACACCTACAAGTAGCCTTACATCCATAGGCACTTGACGGATGCGGCTGGTAAATTGGTGTTCTTTTTCTAGAAATAATTCTTTGTTCCAGTGGATAGAAGGACTGCCCGCAATATATGTCTGATAAGCGTCAGGGTGCTCAAATAGTGTGTGTAATACAAAAAGTCCGCCAAGAGAATGGCCAAATAGTGTTTGACGACTTTGATTAATCGGAAAGCGCTGCTCAATATATGGCTTAACCGTCTTTTCTAAAAAAGAAAAGAAAGCAGAGGCGCCGCCATATGTATGGATGGAGAAGTCCTTTCTTTTACCTCCAATGGAAACGTCAGGGCCGGTAAGAGTGAGATCATAATGCCTAAGCGGATGATAGGGCGCTTCTGTCTGATAGCCAATTCCAACAATGATAGCAGGTACGACACCTGTTTTTTCAGGTCTTCTTGACTGTAAACGGATGGCTTCGACCATTGTGCCAAAAAGTGAATTCCCATCAAGCACGTACATGACTGGAAAACCAGTTTCGGGAGGAGTGGTATTCGGTTTAAATATAAAAAGTCTGTATGGGTGTGTTGTGATATCTAGTTGCTCCGTCCCATGTATAAAAAAAGGACGGCTTTCTCCAAAAAGTGAATCATCAGTACCCATTCCTTCAGTGCGTTTGGCCATATGTGAAAAATCCCCTTTCTCAAATTGACCTCATATGATGATAAAGGCAGGCTTGCGGATAGTGGATGAGTGTAGTAATAAAAATTTAAATGAAAATGATTCTCAATTATCACGCAAGCAAATCAAATGATAATGTTTATCAATTAGGAAGTCAAATGTTCATAAAGTTGTATAATCGATAATTCGATCTAAATATTCAGAAAATAAAGGACTAACTAACTACCAAATGATTGGAAATAGAGAATGCCGGATTTTGTCATTAAAACAGAGTAGAAATGCCAAAAAACCTTGACAGTATCAAAAATTTACCATTTTCTTCTGTTTGAATCAGGATTAAATATAGGTTTTTCTTCTTGAAATAATTTTGAGAAAAATAAGTCTATAGACCTTCTTGTGTTTTTAGAAAAAAAGAGGTGGGTTTTGGGGAAAGTTAGTGTTTTTAATTCACAACTTATTCAATATCATGCTTAAATTCATAGACAATTTGAAGACAAGATCGCAGGGAATGTAGGTAGAATGAAACCCCCATTAGGAAAACTGAGGCTACTTGAAAATCAGCTCAAGCTGAAAAATACGTTTACAGTGGCGAAATATCATGAAGCGAAGCAATCATGACAAGCACTGTAGAGTGACGAAATAACATATATCATCAAAAATGAGGCAATAAAAAAAGTAAGGGATGTGCCCTTACTCTTTGATCAATTGGTGTACATATCTGTTAACATCATTCACTTAAAATCCATCTGTGACATCATATTCGTAACGGATATCGGCTTTGACATTGCTCATAGTAGATCTCGCGGTAGCTTTTGCGTTGTACTTAAAGCTCCATTTTTGAGCGACTCTTAATTGATCATCCAGAGATATACGATAAGAACCACTTGTTGCAGAGGAGAAAAGTGATTGATACCAAATATTACTATCACTAGCCATCAGTTTGTGTGTGACATTCCCTTGGTTGGGCGTTTGAGTGCTAGTTGTCGTAATTGATTTAACTACAGCGCGTTTAGGAACTGTGGAATTATTCGTTAAATCCATTGTAATGACTGAAGAGTCAACTCCTAAAAAATTTAAAGAAGAATTCCCCAAGTTCGTAGCAGTCCCTGTAAAATTGAATGTCCCATTTCCAGATTTAATACGATCTTGAATGGAAACAGTAAAATACATGTTACCGGTATATGTACCACGGGTTACTTTCACAAAATAAGTTTCTGAAGATGAAGTCACGTCACCAGTATTTGCAAAAATAAAAGGCGTTACTGAATCAGGATTTATAACTTCGGATCCTGTCCTAGAATATTTCGAATTATACACCTCGATATTCATCCCTGTATATTGCTTATTATACGAACTTCTGACATAAACTCTTTCCCCTTTATTGATCGTAAACTGATAATACGCTTCATTTTCACCTTCAGGTAAGATTGTCGTGTCTGAACGACTGTTTTTCCAATATCCCATTGAACTTGCAGTGTTAGGACTGTTATTCCCCGTAATTGCTGCTTCCGCTGAAGTAGGTGCAAAAAAACTAGTAACAAGCGCCAATAATAATGCTGGTAATAATAAACGTTTAAAGATAGTATTTGTCATATATTAACCCTCCTTGTAATAATTACTATATCGACATTAAACTAACAAATTTTAACTGAATTGCCGATATATTTAATAATCACTATTTTCTTAAAAAAGGAGAATCAAAATGAATATTAATACGTCATATACAGCCAGTTCTTCGAACAATTTGAACCAAATAAACTCTAAAGGTCAATCAGCTATTAAAAGTACAAACGAAGTGATGACCGAATCTGATAGGCGGATGAAAATATTAGATGAAAAATACGAAAAAATAAATGAACAAAATAAACGATTCAAAGATCCTCAGAGCCATATATATGATAAGTATCGAAATCCATACTCTTCTTATTTCAGAAGTGATCTAACTAAAGTGGAGAGAGAAGCTGCTTATACGATGGAAATGAGTTGGGCAAGGAATAATAAAGGTGGACAATATGACTTCAATGATGCTATTTTCCGTAATGAAAAACGGTACGATCCTACCCAAGAAAGTGTAGAAAAGAAACTATTAAATCGTCAGAAGGTGAACGAACAACTGCAAGCTTTGTTTTCTACCAATGGTTTGAATATTCCTAAAAACGCCAATTTAACTTTTACCATTGACCCCAATCATTTTAAATTAGTGGTGAGTGGAACAACAGACGAAACCCTAGCCAAACAAATAGAAGACATATTGAATACAAGCAACAATACAAGAGAACTATTTTTTCATATTATGAAAAGTAGAAATGATGATTCGACTCAATTCACGCCGAATTCACTTGCAAAGTTCCACCTTGTCAATCAAATCAAAACGGTGACAGGCTACGACTTAAAAGATTTAAGCATTGTAAACGGTCAATTTGTAACGGATACCGGAGCGAACATTTTTGATATCTACAAAGAAGAACTTCTGAAAAACCCATACACAGCAGAAAATGCCCGCATTGCTGCATCACATTATGGTGCACAGCTCTTTGATCTAGCGAAGAACGGGTATGATTCTATTCCCGATTTGGTGTTATCTATTAGTTATCAAAATGGCTCCTTACAAGACATTGGGCAACAGGTGAATTATGGAGTTAAGAAAACGATAGATTAAAAAACGCACCTGATATTTGCAAGGTTTGATCATGTGCGTGTTCATGCCATGTTGGAGTATCGATCATATGTGTGAACAACAGCTACAAATTCCATTAGCGATACAAAGGACTCTATAACAATTTATGTTACAGAGTCTTTTCTATTTGAAGTGTGTTGTTTCGCTGTTCAACAAAACATCGACATGGTAATTTTGACTATAGTTGATGTTTTTCACTTTTTTATTGATGAAAATGTTAAAATGATGAGTAGCGTATTTTTTTATGAAAGGACGGTGCTTGGCATGACGGAACTTCTCGATGACCGGCTGCCGCCGCAAAATATAGAAGCCGAGCAGGCCGTATTAGGTGCTGTTTTTTTAGAACCATCTGCGCTAACGCTCGCTTCTGAAGTATTAATTCCAGAGGATTTCTATAGAATGTCGCATCAAAAGATTTACAATGCGATGCTTGTACTTGGTGATAGAGGGGAACCGGTTGACCTTGTCACGGTGACATCAGAACTTGCCAATACAGACTTACTAGAAGAGGTAGGCGGGATTTCGTATTTAACCGATATTGCGAACTCTGTCCCAACTGCCGCAAACATTGAATATTATGCAAAAATTGTAGAAGAAAAATCCATTTTAAGACGTCTGATCCGTACAGCGACAACCATTGCACAGGATGGATATACGCGTGAGGATGAAGTAGAAGATCTATTGAGTGATGCTGAAAAAACCATTATGGAAGTGGCTCAGCGTAAAAACTCAGGAGCTTTCCAAAACATTAAAGACGTTCTTGTTCAGACATATGATAATATTGAACAGCTTCATAATCGAAAAGGTGATATCACTGGGATTCCAACGGGTTTCTCAGAGCTTGACCGGATGACAGCTGGCTTCCAGCGAAATGACTTGATTATTGTAGCGGCTCGTCCGTCCGTAGGGAAAACAGCCTTCGCGTTAAATATTGCACAAAACGTTGCGACCAAGACAGATGAAAGTGTCGCCATCTTTAGTTTAGAGATGGGCGCTGAGCAGCTGGTCATGCGTATGCTTTGTGCCGAGGGAAATATCAATGCACAAAACCTAAGAACCGGTAATCTCACAGAAGAGGACTGGGGTAAGCTGACAATGGCGATGGGTTCGCTATCAAACAGTGGGATTTTCATTGATGATACACCTGGCATTAGAGTCAGTGAAATTCGCTCGAAATGCCGCCGTTTGAAGCAAGAAAACGGGCTTGGCATGATCCTGATTGACTACTTACAGCTCATCCAAGGGAGTGGACGATCAAGCGATAACCGTCAGCAAGAGGTATCTGAAATTTCTAGGGCTTTAAAGTCACTAGCAAGAGAACTTGAAGTGCCGGTCATTGCCTTATCACAGCTTTCTCGTGGGGTAGAGCAGCGTCAGGACAAACGTCCGATGATGTCTGATATTCGTGAATCAGGAAGTATTGAGCAGGATGCCGATATTGTGGCGTTCCTTTATCGTGATGATTACTATGACAAAGAATCAGAGAATAAGAACATTATTGAAATTATTATTGCGAAACAGCGTAACGGTCCAGTTGGAACGGTATCACTGGCTTTCGTGAAAGAATATAACAAATTCGTCAACTTAGAAAGAAGATTTGACGATGCGGGTGTTCCGCCCGGTGCTTAAAGCCCAGCTCAAGAAGCTGGGCTTTTTTTGATCCATCTACATCGAAAGAATGACTGAAAAACATTCGAAATGAGGAGGAGTGGGAGAAAAAGAGAGCGTATACTAAAGGGAGAGAAAAGGAGTGATGACTGATGAAGTTTCAACAATTCGAAGCCGCTCAATTACGCATCGCACGTCCGACCGTCAACATGAAAGAGGTTGTTTCTTTTTATGAAGAAGGTTTAGGGCTGAAACGAATTGGCTCATTTGATCAGCATGAAGGGTATGATGGGGTCATGCTTGGGCTTCCTCACCAGCATGTTCATCTGGAAATCACCAAACATGAAGAAGACGAAAGCTTGCCTGTTCCCCACCCAGAGCAGCTGCTTGTATTCTATATTCCGAATGAAGAAGAATTTCAGCAGATGAAAAAGAGACTGATCGCATTTGGCGGACGGCAAGTCACCTCTACAAACCCGTACTGGGATCGAGGAGGCGTGACGATTGAAGATCCAGATGGATATCGAGTGGTGCTCATGAATACAGAAGGAATTACACCTGATTAAGAAAGACTCCCATCTCGTGGGAGTCCCAGCGTGTAGACAAACCCTCGCATTCGGTGTCAGTCCTGCGTGCTGGTGCTCACGAATGATAAATTCGCTCCGCGCCAGTACTCGTCCTTCCTAGGGCTGCAAAGGTTTTCTATCACGCTGAAAAAGAAGACAAAGGGCTAAAATCAAGTTCATTTTAGCCCTTTGTCAACAATCTGAGACTCCCATCTTGTGAGAGTCTCAGATTGTTAGCAACGAGGCGTGACACGGAGCTTCAGTGCTTTTAGTCCATACATACCGCTGCTTGTCATTGGGACGTAAGAGAGAAGCTCTAGTGATTCATATCGTGACTGTATGGCTTTGATGGCAGTGCAGGCTTCCAGGCGAGCAAGTGGTGCGCCTAGGCAGAAATGAATGCCGTGGCCGAAGCCAATATGAGGATTAGGATGCCGGTGTATATCGTACTCATGTGCGTTTGGAAATTGATGCTCATCCCGGTTCGCAGACGCAAGAAAGACAATCACACTGTCTCCCTTTTTCAAGACTTTCCCTCCAAGTTCGGTGTCTTCTGTGACATACCGGACGATGGTAGGCGCAGGGGCACGAAAACGGACAGCCTCCTCCACAGCACGAGGAATGAGGTCAGGTGATTGAGCGAGCGCTTCATACGACCCCGGATTTTCTAACAAACTAAAGATCATATTGGAGATCAGGTTGGTGGTCGTTTCGTTGCCTGCTAACAGGAGCAGATTGCAGAAAGGAATTAATTCGTCTGCGGACAGCTTGTCTCCATTTTCCTCCGCTTGAATTAAAAGCGAAATCAAATCATCACTAAGGTTCTGCCGCTTCTCTTCAATGATGTCAGCAAAAAACGCCATCATGTCCGCTTCGCCTTGATCCCGTGTTTTCTGCCATTCAACGACATCTCTTTCTTCTTCACTTTTAGGCATGCTGACGAGAATATCGGACCATTCTTTAAAGGATTGTTTATGTTCTGTTGGCACACCTAAAAGCTCTGCAATGACAATCACAGGAAGCGGATAGGAGATGTCTTGAACAAGATCAATCTCTTCCTTACCTTCTATTTGTGCAATGAGATCATCCATTAACTCTTGAATGCGTGGTTCCCACAATTTCATCACCCGGGGTGTAAAGGCTTTGCTTACAATGGAGCGGATTCGTGTATGTTTTGGCGGGTCCATCATGACCATTGTTTTCATCAGTGAATGTTTCCGGTGGTCTTGAGGAGGTTGACTAGAAAAGGTATCTTTATCGATGGTGACGCGCTTTGCTTCTTCATAGGTGAAGACACTCCATGTTTGGCTGTGTTCATCAAAATGAATAGGAGATTCTTGACGCATTTTGGCGTACCAATCAAATGGGTGATACGGGTCCTGCTTATTTTTCCCTCTTAATAACGCTTTTTGAACGGCACTAGGTGTTGTTGTTTCCATGATCATCACTCCTTATGGGTTGTCAGATGATTCCTTTTTTTCACTGTGTTAGATTTAAAGGTAATTCATCAGGAGAAAGGATTCAACCAACAGAAAAGCGAAATCTGTTGAAGAAAATGGGAAGGGGAGAGCGGCTTGTGGCGGACTGCTACAGAGGGGATAAGCGCGCAACTGAATCAAAGCAACAATTAAGAAAAGCATTATTTCAGTTATTAAAGGAGAAGGAATGGGGGAAGGTTTCTGTACAAGATTTGACGAACAAGGCAGGGATCCATCGCACCACCTTCTATCAGCATTATGAGGATAAGTTTGACTTAGCTCAGCAGGTCATGGATGAGATGTTTGATGTCATGAAAACCGCTATTTTTGCTCCTGTACATGAAAATGAGTGGAAGAGCGATCATGCAGCATATGTGTATATTTACCGCTTTTATCAGCATTTGCAGGAACATGAAGAGGAGTATCAGATTCTCTTGAAAAGGGGAAGAGAGCTTAATATTCATCAGATGGCCAGTGCTTTTTTTGAAGAAAGCTTTACTTTGGGGCTAGAAGAAGTCACAGGTTCACCACCTGATCCACAACACGTTCCTCTCGAGATGCAGAAGCAATTTGTCATTTCTGCTTATGTTGGAACAGCTGAGTGGTGGCTGAGAAAAGGCAGACCATATTCACCCGACTTTATGGCAAGTTCGATGATTCAATTGATTGAAAATCACTGAACAAACGGAAATGAGAAAAACAGTAATTTTGATCGAAATCTTCTTGTTTAAGCGTAGAATGAGCAATTAAAGCGCTTTTCCTCACATGTAAAACGAACAAAATTTGATTTCGAGATATTAATGTTCGGATTTCACGTTGACTTTTTCATTGTCCATTGATAAAATAAATGTGTTTGAAAGAGATAACGTTTTGAAAGGTTAACGGAGGTGCACGATATGTCTTCAGTAGTCGTAGTAGGTACGCAGTGGGGTGACGAAGGGAAAGGGAAAATTACCGATTTCCTTTCAGAAAATGCAGAGGTGATTGCCCGTTATCAAGGGGGAAACAATGCAGGTCACACAATCAAATTTGATGGAGTGACTTACAAGCTACACCTCATTCCGTCCGGTATTTTTTACAAAGAGAAAACTTGTGTCATCGGTAATGGAATGGTGGTTGATCCTAAAGCGTTGGTCACTGAGCTTGCGTATCTTCACGAACGGAATGTGAGTACAGATAACCTCAGAATCAGCAATAGAGCCCATGTCATTCTGCCTTATCACTTAAAATTGGACGAGGTAGAAGAAGAGCGGAAAGGGGCTAACAAGATCGGTACGACGAAAAAAGGAATCGGACCAGCTTATATGGACAAAGCTGCCCGCGTCGGAATCCGTATCGCAGATTTATTAGATCGTGAAGTATTTGAAGAGAAGCTTGCCCGTAATCTAGAAGAGAAAAATCGTCTTTTAGAGAAAATGTACGACACAGAAGGCTTCAAAATTGAAGATATTTTAGATGAGTATTATGAATATGGTCAGCAAGTGAAAAAATATGTCGTGGACACATCTGTTGTATTGAACGATGCTCTAGATGAAGGCCGCCGTGTTCTTTTTGAAGGGGCACAAGGCGTTATGCTTGATATCGATCAAGGGACATATCCGTTCGTGACGTCATCTAACCCAGTGGCTGGAGGCGTGACGATTGGTTCTGGTGTAGGTCCTACGAAAATTCAACATGTGGTCGGCGTATCAAAAGCTTACACAACTCGTGTAGGTGATGGCCCATTCCCGACAGAACTCCATGATGAAATTGGCGATCAAATCCGTGAAGTTGGCCGTGAATACGGTACGACAACTGGCCGCCCGCGCCGTGTTGGCTGGTTTGACAGTGTTGTTGTCCGTCATGCGCGCCGTGTGAGCGGAATTACAGATTTATCTCTTAACTCCATCGATGTACTGACAGGGATTGAGAAATTGAAAATCTGTGTTGCTTATAAATTGAACGGAGAAATCACTGAAGAATTCCCAGCAAGTCTAAATGAATTAGCGAAATGTGAACCTGTCTACGAAGAAATGCCAGGATGGACAGAGGATATTACAGGTGTGAAGAATTTAAGTGAACTGCCTGCAAATGCCCGTCATTACTTAGAGCGCATTTCACAATTAACAGGTATTCCACTTTCTATTTTCTCAGTCGGACCAGACCGTTCCCAAACGAACGTTGTCCGCAGCGTGTACCGTCCATCATTATAGACTGATCAGACACCAGTAAAATCACACATTTTACTGTTGTCTTTTTTGTTTAAATATTCCTTAATTTCTACGGAACTGACTTCCCGATATTACCAAAATATGATAACTGTATAAAAGGGAAGGAGCATTCTAGTGAAAGAAAGAATACGATTATTAGATATTTTACGAGGTTTTGCGATATTAGGTACATTGGGTACAAACGTCTGGTTTTTTGCATACGCAGGGGATACTTTTGCGACAGATCAGATTGCGGATGAATATGAAAATGGCAGTTTTCTTGAAAGTCTTGTCTCTATGTTCGTTTATGGCAAAATGCTATCGCTGCTCACAATCATGTTTGGCGTAGGGCTAGAGCTGAAATACCAGCAGGCGAAAAGAAAAAATATGACTTGGCCGGGTACATATTTATGGATTCTTTTATTCTTATTGATTGAAGGCTTTGTCCATTTTGCGCTAGTGATGGAATATGATGTGCTCATGAGTTACGCCGTCACGGGTTTGCTTGTGGCGTTTATTGTCCGTGGAGGAAGTCGGCGTATCAAAAAAGGCATGATTGTCTCGGGTGGCCTTCATTTGTTGGTGATGGTTTTTCTCGTTGTATTTTCTTTCTCTGAATTGGAAACTGAATCCTATGACGAGAGCAGTGAACCAGCGTACGAAGAACAACTGCCGGAGACATGGATATCTCAAGTTCAAGACCGATTACAGCACTTTTTGATGTACCGAGAAGAAGCGATCTTTATTATCCCAATGAATACCTTTTTGTTTTTATTAGGTGTGCGGATGATGAGAGCCGGTGTATTTTATGCAAATGAGCGTGGGCAATCTCTGCGGAAAACATTGTTCCGAATGGGTTTGTGGATTGGACTGCCGCTGAATGCGCTCGTCTTCGTACCAAATGACATAGTAGAATTTGTGGTGCGCTATGTGTTTTCGCCATTCCTCTCTATTTTCTATATTGCTGTCGTGGCGAAGCTTCTAGCACGCACGGAGTCATGGTTCATGTGGACTTGGTTTGAATATGTAGGGAAAATGGCGCTTAGCTGCTATATCCTGCAAAATGTCATCTGCTCGCTTCTTTTTTACAGCTGGGGATTGGGTCTTGGCGGTCAAATCAACGCCCCCCTTATCGTCTTGTCATGGTTGTTGATCTCCCTGCTGCAAATCGCCATTTCAGCCCTTTGCTTACACGTCTGGCGAATTGGGCCAATGGAGTATATCCGATCACGGGCACTTCGCCGTGTGACAATGAAGAAAGCATCTTAAAGGGGAATAGATACAATGTTTTTCAAAAAAACGACGAAAAGAGAACAAGCCAATGCACAAAAAGCAGCAGGATCGGCGTTTGTTTTTTATCTTCTAGCATTAGGAGGACATGCGTCTTACGCTTTTTTTCAAGGTGAGAGTACACCTGTGACTTTTGTGATTTTAATGACAGGTCTTCTTGCGTTTTTCACCGCAGATTGGCTATACAACAAAAAACATTCATAAAAAAGAAGCCCTCTGATGAGAGCTTCTTTTTTATTTTAGGCTTTTATATTGGCCTTTTAAATTTTTACGAATGTATTGAATGATTTTGCGCAGTTCGTTGGCGTGCGGTCTGCCAAATGGACTTGTTTGTCTTTGCTGATAGAGGACTTGGCCTTTTTCATTTAATAAGAAATAGGCAGGTTCTCCGTGCACCCCGTGGTCTTCGTATGGGGCATCTTCCCCGTGATAGAAGACTTCATAGGCTTTCAATGATGTGAGGTTTTGGTCAGACATGATGGGGAAAGAAAGTCCCTCTTTGTCTGCAAATTCTTTCAAGTCTTCAGCGTTATCCGTTGAAATCGTCATTAAGTGAATATCCTTGTCTTGAAAATAGGATTGCTGTTTTTCCAGCTCTTTTAATTCCTCGACACATACTGGGCACCATGATCCTCTAAAGAAAACGATGAGGTGCCAGCTTTGATGCTCCTCTAAATGTTTGTAAAACTCAATGTGATCGCCCTGCACTGTTGGCAGTGAAAAATCGGGCATTTTATCTCCTAATTTAAATGAACTCATCCTATGCTTCCTCCTTTTTCAATCACCATGCTGTTTGTTTCTTGTATAACCAATATTGGTCGGAATCAAACGTTTCTGTGTGCTGGATTGGGCAGTAGCCAATGATTGAATGAAGGCGCTTGCAGAATTAGGCGGTTTAACAGAAGATATCAAATCCGACACTTTTTTTAAAAAAATGTCGAAAAACGTATTGCCATATGTAATTACTCTATGATATTATAAATCTCGTTGTTGCAAAGGTCTCTGAAACTTGTTAGGATGCGATGTTCCAGCTTTTTTAAAGCGATTGGTTTGACGCAGTACAACTTCTTCAGAATTACTTTTCACAAACCGAGAGCCATTAGCTCAGTTGGTAGAGCATCTGACTTTTAATCAGAGGGTCGAAGGTTCGAGTCCTTCATGGCTCACCATGTTTTGGCCCGTTGGTCAAGCGGTTAAGACACCGCCCTTTCACGGCGGTAACACGGGTTCGAATCCCGTACGGGTCATTGATTTACTTTAGCGTTAAGCTAATTTTTCCTCACTTGCTTGAAGGAGCACCACGATTGCTTTTTCGGGCAAGTTACTGAGGTCCGGTAGTTCAGTTGGTTAGAATGCCTGCCTGTCACGCAGGAGGTCGCGGGTTCGAGTCCCGTCCGGACCGCCATTTATACATATTCATCTTTTGATGATGGCTCGGTAGCTCAGTTGGTAGAGCAACGGACTGAAAATCCGTGTGTCGGCGGTTCGATTCCGTCCCGAGCCACTTCCAAACGCATCTGCAATCGCAGGTGCGTTTTTATTATGAAAAGAAGGCATAAAAAGGGAGAAGCCGGACCTAGGTAGGGCCCGGCTCCATAAGAAGAAGACGTTACATGTATATAGACGTTTGGTGACTGGAAAAGTTTCAATAAAAAAGGAAAAAGTCATCAAATCTTTTGGGTGAAGTTCTTCTATCCAACGTTTACTAGCAAAGAAAGCCGTTATTATTTTTATCTTTGCCTCTTAAAACGTTATAATAGACAGTGAGCCTTTTTTTCGTAAATGAAGAAGGCATAATGAGACATGCAAAATGGAATGACATAGATGCTAAAAATGCAGGAGGAAATCACAATGGAAAAAAAGATTCTTGTCGTAGATGATGAAAAGCCGATTGCGGATATATTGGAATTTAACTTAAGAAAAGAGGGCTACGAGGTTCATTGTGCGTATGACGGAAATGAAGCCCTTGAAATGGTAGAAGAAATTAAGCCAGACATCATTTTGCTCGACATTATGCTGCCGAACAAAGATGGCGTTGAAGTATGCCGTGAAGTGAGAAAGAAATATGATATGCCGATTATCATGCTGACAGCAAAAGACTCTGAAATCGATAAAGTCATTGGTCTTGAGCTTGGCGCGGACGATTATGTCACAAAGCCATTCAGTACACGCGAGCTGCTTGCACGTGTAAAAGCAAATTTAAGAAGACAGACGGCTGCTCCGCAATCAGAGGAAGAATCTGAATCAAATGATATCGAGATTGGTTCACTTGTGATCTACCCAGATGCGTATGTCGTGTCTAAGCGTGACGAAACGATTGAATTAACGCATCGTGAGTTCGAATTGCTTCATTACTTAGCGAAACATATTGGACAAGTCATGACACGTGAGCACTTACTGCAAACGGTTTGGGGCTACGATTACTTTGGAGATGTCCGTACAGTAGACGTGACAGTCCGCCGTCTTCGTGAAAAAATTGAAGACAACCCTAGCCACCCGAGCTGGATCGTGACAAGACGAGGCGTCGGCTACTATTTAAGAAACCCAGAGCAGGACTAAGATTCTTATGAGTAAAGTAGGTTTTTTTCGCTCGATTCACTTTAAATTGACCTTGATTTATGTGCTGCTGATCATTGTCGCCATGCAGATCATTGGCGTGTACTTTGTGAAGCAGCTAGAGCAGTCCTTAATTAATTCATATGATAATTCCTTGAATCAGCGAATCTACTCGTTATCGTATTACCTAGAACAAGATTCATCGAAAAGCAAGGCAGAATTAAAAGAGGATGCTCAAAAGATATTAAACGATTTTAACAACAAAGATGAGTCTAATGAAATTTCTGAAGTCAGCTATATTGACGAAAGCAGAGAGGTCATTGCCTCTGTGAATAACGGCAGTCAAGAGATTGCCGGGAAGAAAATCACAGATCAAATCATTAGCCGTATTTTCGCGGTTGGCAAAGACTACGAGAAAAAATTCTATGACCCAGAATCGAATAAACGAGTCCGCATATCAGCAACAGCCGTGAAAAATGAGAACCAAGAAACCGTTGGTGTCATTTATGTGGTCTCATCCATGGAAAGTGTTTTTAACCAAATGCGAACGATCAACACCATTTTGGCGACGGGTACACTCATCGCACTTGGGACGACCGCTCTACTTGGTATATTCATATTCAGAACCATTACACACCCAATTTCGGATATGAGAAAGCAAGCGATCGAGCTCGCCAAAGGGAACTTTTCCAGAAAGGTCCGAAAGTATGGACATGATGAGATTGGTCAGCTAGCAACGACATTTAACCATCTGACGAGAGAGCTGGAGGAAGCGCAGCTGATGACAGAGGGTGAGAGGAAAAAGCTTTCTTCTGTTATCGCCTATATGACCGATGGCGTCATTGCCACGAATCAAAACGGGGCCATTATTCTATTAAACAGCCCGGCACTAGAGCTTTTGAATGTTTCACGTGAAACAGCTCTAGAGATGCCGATCACATCCTTGCTTGGCTTAGAAGAAACTCATACATTTGAAGATCTAGTCGAAAATCAAGACTCCATGCTGCTAGAAATTGAACGTGAAGATCAACTGTCTGTTTTGCGTGTCAATTTCTCAGTGATTCAGAAAGAGCATGGGAAGATTGATGGCTTGATCGCGGTCATTTATGACGTAACCGAGCAGGAAAAAATTGATGCGGAACGTCGTGAATTCGTGGCGAACGTATCGCATGAGCTGCGCACACCGCTTACGACGATGCGAAGCTATCTTGAGGCACTCGCTGAAGGTGCGATTGGTGATAAAGAGCTTGCGCCAAGGTTCCTCAGTGTTACGCAAAATGAAACAGAGCGCATGATTAGACTTGTGAATGACCTGCTCCAGCTGTCTAAGTTCGACAGCAAGGATTATCAATTCAATCGTGAGTGGACGAATTTTATCAGGTTTATCTCGCTCGTCATTGATCGTTTTGAAATGACGAAGGAGCAGCATGTCGATTTCATCCGCAACTTGCCGCAGCGTGAAATATATGTGGAAATTGATCAAGATAAAATCACTCAGGTGCTCGATAATATCATTTCCAATGCTATGAAATACTCGCCAGAGGGTGGACACATTACGTTCACTGTCGATTTGGATGAGGAGCAAGGTCTTGTGTTATTCAGTGTCAAAGATGAAGGAATCGGTATTCCGAAGAAGGATATGGATAAAATCTTTGAACGTTTTTATCGAGTGGATAAGGCAAGAACAAGAAAGCTTGGCGGAACCGGCCTAGGCCTTGCGATTGCAAAAGAAATGGTTCAGGCTCATGGCGGAGATATTTGGGCTGACAGCATTGAAGGAAAAGGAACAACGGTAACCTTTACCCTTCCGTACAATGAAGAACAAGAGGATGATTGGGATGAAGCGTGAGACCTTTAAAACCATTATATTGACAATCCTAATTGCGATCAGTCTTGTGTTTACGTGGAATATTTGGATGTTCCAGCCCGTCATGCAGGATCAGGCGGATGCCGGCACACAGGTCGTGGAAACGAAGAAGATTTCAAGCGACGAGCCTCGGAGTCTCATTGATGTCGTGAAACCGCGTGAGATGTTCATCCATTCCAATGGAGAGCATTTCAAAGTGGATCAAAAGGAACTCTTCCAAAACTTTTGGAATGATGTGAGCCTGTGGGATGTCAAAGAGATTGCCGATGTGTCGGACCAATATTCCGAGCAGAAATTTAAGAATTTCTTCTATGGACGCGAGGGGCAAGGCAAAACATTGGATCTTGTGTTCAATGATCCGATTCCGATTGATATTTTCCAAGCGCTGTTTAAATGGCCGAATAAATCCATTGAATACAACTCATTTGACCGGATGATTGTGCCGTTCGCTCAGCCGGATAAGGCCAATAAGAAAGTCTATTTGGTTTCATACAGCAAGGAAACGGTGCTTGAGCTGACGATTGAATCAGCCAACTATCGTAATCTGATGGATAGTATTGCAGCCGCTCAAAACGAGATGCCGCGCTATGATCTATATACTTTCTCTACGAATTCAAAACGAGATTTCCTTCTGCCGCAGAAGCAAAAGCAGCTTGAAGCGAAAATGTTCTTTATCGAAACGATTAAGACAAGCAAATTCAAGGACGCTTTGTTTACAGACCCAAGTCTAGTTGGGGAGGAATCTAATTTAAACCGGACGGTGTATACGGATGGAACGAGTCGTCTTGAAGCAAATCAAAAAGACCACCGCATCCAATATCAGCATCGTAATATCAATTCTAGTACCGTATTCCAAACGGGAGATTTGATCAAGCGAAGCGTGAAGTATTTCAATGATACCGGAAGTTTTACCGATAATTATCAATACTTCGGCATTAACAGCAACCAGCAGCTGTCCTTTAATATGTTTATGGATGGACTGCCGATCGTCAACAGCACAAAACATCCATTTGGTATGACATCACTTGAAGTACAATGGGCGAATGATGACATCTTGAGTTATAAGCGTCCAAACTACATTCTCGGCAACAAAGCGAGTCAGAGTGAACAGGTCAAACTGATGAATGGGACAGAGCTGAAAAACTTGATCATCAAGCAGACGAAGTATGATGATTTAGAGAAAATTGAACAGATTTTCCCTGCCTATCAAGCGACATCCACGGCATCAGATCAGGATCAAGCGATGTTTGTCTGGCTAGAGCCGGTATGGTGTATGAAATATAACGGAAAAACCGTCATTTTAACGAATGATTTGCTGACAGAGGGGAGCGAGAATCATGGAGTGGAATAAGACCAAAACGATCTTTATCCTAGCCTTTCTCGTTCTCGATATCTTTCTAGGTTTTCAATACTTTGAAAAGCGATCGACCGATCATTTTGCGATTATCGAAAAAACAGATACGCTGGAAGAAATGAAGGCAGACGGAATCAAATATGGCAATCTATCAGATGAAGCGAAGATTGGATACCGCATTACAGCTGAGAAAAAGCAATATACGAAAAAGGATGTCGATGGATTAGCTGATCAAAAGACGAAAAGCACATTCCCGAAAACCGAGAAAGATGATCCTGTCACCCTGCTTGAAATGACCTTCAATAAACCAGTTGCATTGCCGAAAAAAGATATGAAAACAGCAGCGACCAATCTTGTGAGCCAGCGTTTACTGGATGGCAAGAATTATAAGCTCTGGAGCATCGATGAAGAAACAGGTGAAATCGTCTTTTTCCAAACGTATAAAGGAAAATACATCTTCCAAGAAGGTCTTGATGACACCGAAACCATCGGGAAGATCACATTGGATGTGAACGATCAAAACGAGGTCGTCTCGTATCGGCAGTCGATGGTGACATCGATTAATGAAGTGAGAAAAGAAACCCTTGTCCCGGCGCTTGAAACGGTGAAGGACTTATATACACAAAATATGCTGAGCCAAAACACGACAGTGAAAAAAGTGGAGCTTGGCTACTACACGCAATACCCAGGTGCAAGCACTCAAGTCATGGTTCCTGTATGGCGAGTAGAGATTGAAGGCGTGGCAACTGGTTCAAAGAAAAAGACAGAGGAAGAATATTTGATCAATGCCATTGATGGCTCAACACTTGATCATATAGAGAAAGAAGACAAATCTTCATTGGAGTGAGAGAACATGAGCTTGCAGTTCAGTGTACTAGCGAGCGGAAGTACGGGGAACGCTTTTTATTTAGAAACAGACGAGCATGCTTTTTTAGTAGATGCGGGCTTAAGCGGCAAACAAATGGTAGAGCTGCTTGGTCAAATCGACCGAAAGCCAGAAGACTTGGACGGAATTTTTGTCACACACGAGCACTCAGATCATATTAAAGGACTTGGTGTGATGGCAAGAAAGTACAAGCTTCCTGTTTATGCAAATGCGAAAACATGGAAGGCGATGGAGTCACATATTGGGAAAGTGGATACGGAGCAGAAATTCCACTTTGATATGGAGACGGTTCAATCATTCGGCGGTCTCGATGTTGAATCATTTGGCGTATCACATGATGCGGCAGAGCCCATGTTTTATGTATTCCATTATGGCGGGCGTAAACTTGCCCTCATGACGGATACAGGCTATGTGAGTGACCGGATGAAAGGGATTATTAAATCAGCCAATACGTTCGTATTTGAGAGCAACCATGATGTCGGCATGCTGCAAATGGGGCGCTACCCATGGAGTATCAAACGCAGAATTTTGAGCGATGTCGGACACGTATCCAATGAAGATGCAGCTCTTGCTATGACAGACGTGATTGGAGACGCCACCTCACGCATTTATTTGGCCCACTTGAGTCAAGACAACAACATGAAGGACTTAGCCCGTATGGCGGTCCAGCAGACGCTTGAAATGAAGGGCTTTGTTGTAGGGGATGGCTTTGATTTATATGATACGGACCCGAAAAAAGCAACCCCACTTTGCGCCGTATGATTTTTACAATCGTATGATTAAGATAAGAGCTTCTTACCAACACTATATACATCATCTATTCACTGAAAGGAAGGAAACATAGTGGATTATCGCGATGTAGAGTGGAAGCCGAGACGAAGCAGAAAAGGATATTTCCTATCTGGTCTGATCGGTGTATTGGTAGGAGCTTTTTTAATGGGATTCTTTTTCCCCTATGTGTCTGGACAGAGCGGCAGCCCCTTTGGCTGGCAGTCAGCTGGAGATCAGCAGGCATCAGATGGCCCTTTAAAGACCGTCAATGTGAACGTGAATGATGCGGTCACAAAAGTGGTATCGAGTATGTCGGATACAGTTGTCGGCGTCATTAACATTCAAAAGTCGAGCTTTTGGGAAGAAGGCGGTGAAGCAGGCAGCGGGTCAGGTGTGATTTATAAAAAAAAGGGTGACACCTTTTATATCGTGACCAACCATCATGTCATCAAAGGCGCAAACCAGCTTGAAGTGAGCCTTCAGGACGGGACAAGGATCGGGGCAAATCTTGTCGGAAGTGATCAGCTGATGGATTTAGCGGTACTGACGGTCAAAAGTGATAAGATCAAGAAAACCGCCGCCTTCGGCAATTCAGACCATGTCAAACCAGGTGAGCCTGTCATCGCCATTGGAAATCCATTAGGCCTTGAATTTGCTGGCTCCGTCACACAAGGTGTGATTTCTGGAACGGAGCGTGCGATCCCTGTTGATTCTAATGGGGACGGACAGACGGATTGGAATGCGGAAGTTTTGCAAACGGATGCCGCCATTAATCCTGGGAACAGCGGCGGAGCCTTGATCAATATGGACGGCAAAGTGATCGGCATCAATTCAATGAAGATTGCTGAGTCAGAGGTGGAAGGGATTGGGCTGTCTATTCCTGCGAATCTGGTGATCCCTGTCATAGAGGATTTAGAGCGCTATGGAGAGGTGAAGCGTCCGTACCTTGGTGTTGGGATGAAATCACTAGCAGATATTGCGAGCTATCATTGGCAGGAAACGTTAAAACTGCCATCAAAGGTCACAACCGGAGTCGTCGTGATGAGTGTCGAGCCTTTGTCTCCAGCAGGGAAAGCAGGGTTAAAAGAGCTGGATGTCGTGACGTCGTTTGACGGCAAGGAAGTACAAAACATCGTCGATCTGCGTAAATATCTTTATCAAAAGAAAGTAGGCGACAAGGTAAAGGTGCAATTTTACCGAAGCGGAAAGAAAAAATCAGTCGAGATCAAACTCTCCCAAACCGATCAGTTCGGTGGCTAGCCAGTTCCTATAAGGGACTGGCTTTTTTTACATGCCCGGCATATGATAAAGAAAAGGGGGAGATACGATTGGTCACATTACTACCAATGTCGCAAACAGATTATGACGTCTTGATAGAGAAGGCTATTAAGCGGTACGCAGAAGAAAAGGTACTCGCAGGGACGTGGGGTCAGGAAGAAGCGCAAAAGAACGCAGAGGAACAATTTGACCGGTTGCTTCCTGAAGGCCTTCAGACAGAGGATCATGAGTTGTGGAACATCTTACATGGAGACGAATCCATTGGGTGGGTATGGCTTTGCTATGATCCAGATCATCCCCAACATGAAGGCTTTATTTATAATTTTATTTTGTTTGAAGCGTATCGAGGAAAAGGCTTGGCAAAACAGGCCATGACTGCATTAGAAGAGCAGGCAAAGTCATTAGGTGTGAAAAAACTATCGCTGCATGTCTTTGCCCATAATCAAATCGCCCGCTCACTTTATGAGAAAACGGGGTTTGCTGAGACTGGGATTTACATGAGCAAGCCTTTATAAAAAAAGAGAAGTACCGTGCGGCGAGCGTACGGTACTTTTTTATGTGGACATCATGGCATCTTGCGTCGTGACTCGGTATAGGTCGACTTTGCATTTCACAAACGCACGGATGATGGCTGGGACTTGAGCTTCTGAACGAATCAACAATGAGGTCTCGTCATCTCTGATCACAAGGTCTGTTCCCACACTTTGTAAGTACTGCGTGAGAACAGGCTTCACCTCATCATCAATCCATGCATGCTTGAAGGTGGCACGAATGGTTGAGGACGTGATGGTTTTCTCTTGAGGATGAGTACTTGAGGACACGATTTTTCCTTCAGATATGAAAGCTGTTTTGGTACAAATAGGCTGGGTGAACCTTGGCTCGTCTGCTGTTAAAAAGACAGTTTTTCCTTCAAATTTTAACGATTCAATCACCCGCTGGATATGTAAGATAGAATCTGCATCAATATCCGCAAAAGGCTCATCAAGTAAAATAAAGTCAGGCTGATGAGCGATGGCTTGAGCCATTCCGAGCCGCTTTTTCATCCCAGGTGTAAAGGCACCGACTTTCTCTTGATGATAACGATGTAAGCCAACAAATTCGAGTAATTCTTCATAATAGCTCGTTTTTTGGCGAGTACCCGTAATTTTAGATAAATAGGCAATATGCTCAATAGCAGTCAGCCCTTCATATAAATCTGTATATTCAGGCAGAACACCGATATGATGACGTACTTTTTTTAACGACGTCATGTTCATCATGATAAACGTGCCAGAGGTGGGACGGGAGATCCCTGTAATGATATTAAAAAAGGTTGTCTTACCAGCACCCTTCGGTCCAATGAGGCCGAAGATATCCCCTTGATGGATATCAAGATCAATATGATCTATTGCGACTTTTGTCCGATATTTTTTTGTCAGCCCTTTTGTGTGAAGCACTTAGACATCCCTCCTCTGAAACAGTAGTGCCGTTCCAACGAGTAAGACAACAGTCAATGCGGCATTCATCAGCACATAGGTCAGCGGTTCACTCCAGCGCGCATAATAATAAGGCGTCACGTATTGGAACCAGTGAATCAACCGTTCTGAAGAAAGAACAGACATCATGCTCATGATTGGAAATAGAAAGGAAAACAACATGCCAACAAACATCGATTTCTGTGGTGTTGGAAAGAGCATGGACAAAAACAAAGCACAGGAGATGCCGACACTGATAAACGTTAATATTTTTAAGGCATCAGAGAACAGAAAACGATGTGAAATCACCATATTTAAAATATATGTGGTCATAATGCAACTGAGCCAAAACAGCATCAGCCCAAGATATTTCCCGATGACAATGTTTAAACGGGTCGTTTTGCTGACGAGAAAACGAATGGTTTTCAAATGAATTTCGCGGCTCAAAATATCATGAGATAATAAAAAAATAAGGAAGAAACCAAATAACGAAATCACTAGTTCATTCCCAATGGAATAAGGGTCCTTTGCCTGTTCCCACTTCCCTTGATAAGCAGCTATAAATGGAAGACTTGAAACAAAAGTAGATAAAATGAAAATAATAACAATAGTTAAGATGGATTTTGTGCTTTTGAAGAGCTGCTTAAATTCATTCATACAGATGGTCCACACACACTGTACCTCCCTTCATCTTTATTATACCCCTAGAAAAGAAAGACACCATATCTCGCTCTTTAACATTTGCTTAAATTTTATAAAAAAGAAGACTCTTCCAGAACAGTTAACTCATTTTTAAAAATGTTCAGAAAAATATCTTGATTTATCAAAAAACATCATGTATGATAGCTTTAATTCAAGATAGTTAAACAGGCAATGACGAGAGAAAGTACAATCATCAATTTTTCCACAGAGAGCTTCGGCAGCTGAAAAGAAGCAAAAATAATGATTCGAAAAATGGTCTCTGAGCCTCGTGCTGAACATATCCATGATATTAGTAGGTAACGACGAGAGTTGGTACTCGTTATCAAAACCACAGTATATGAGCCAAATTGGAGCTTTGTACTTGTAGAGGCTGTTTAGCGCGAGCAAACAGTAAATAAAGGTGGTACCACGAGACAAATACCTCGTCCTTATGATTCATAGATAAGGATGGGGTATTTTTTATTGTCCACTTTTTTTCATACAAATGTTCAAATGTTCCACGTGAAACACCACAACCATTTTTTCAAATGAAAGGGAGATTAACATGAGTGAACATGCATTGGTTTTACAATCAGATTTCGGTATTGATGATGGAGCGGTCAGCGCAATGTACGGCGTAGCCAATACAGTGAGCAGCGGCATCCGCATTTTTGATTTAACTCACAACATTCCCCAATACGACATTTGGGAAGCGTCTTATCGCTTGCTTCAGACGGTCACATATTGGCCGGAAGAAACGGTGTTTGTCTCCGTTGTTGATCCAGGCGTTGGATCAGAGCGAAAGAGCCTCGTCGTCAAAACAACAAGCTCACACTACATCATCACACCTGATAATGGGACACTTACACATGTCGCACAGGATATTGGCATCGTGGAGGCTCGGTATTTAGATGAAACCATCAACCGTCTGCCGAAGTCAGGAAAATCACATACATTCCATGGTAGAGACATTTACGCCTATACAGGCGCGAGAATTGCTTCAGGTGTGATTTCTTTTGAAGAGGTCGGGCCAAAGGCGAATATAGAGGACATTATTCACCTTCCAGTCGTACAAGCTTATGCGGAAGAAGAAGTAATCACAGGGACGATTGATATTTTAGATGTGCGGTTCGGAAACCTATGGACAAACATTCATCATACGTTATTTGAACAGCTTTCAATCAATTATGGGGATGCAATAGAAGTTACCATTGCCAACGGGCCAAAAAATGTGTATAAAAATATCATGACCTATGGACGATCTTTTGCCGATTTAAAGGTAGGCGAACCACTCGTATATGTCAATTCACTCGATCATTTAGGCGTGGCGATCAATCAAGGGTCATTTGCAAAGGCTTATAACATCGGTACAGGCACAGGCTGGCGCCTTTCGATTCGCAAAGCTCCGCGCATTATATATGAATAAGAGGAGGAAACATCATGGCAGGTAAACAACTTTCAACGAAAACTGTCGTTGCCATCGGGATTGGCGCAGCCGTCTTTGTCATTTTAGGACGCTTCGTCTCCATTCCAACTGGGATTCCGAATACACAAATTGAAACATCGTACGCGTTCCTTGCATTAATGGCCGTGCTATTTGGTCCTATTGCAGGCGCATTGATTGGATTTATTGGTCATCTCATTAAAGATGCCACCACATTTGGACCTTGGTGGAGCTGGATTATCGTTTCGGGTGTTGTTGGTTTATTGATCGGCCTCATTTCGAACCGTTTAAAAGTAGAAGAGGGCGACTTTGGCTGGAAAAAAATCACGCTCTTCAACGCCGTCCAAGCCGGCGCACAAGCATTAGGCTGGTTTGTCATTGCGCCGGTACTCGACATTGTGATCTATGCAGAACCTGCGAATAAAGTGTTTGTTCAAGGCATCGTGGCAGGAATCTCAAACATCATCACAGTCGGTGTACTAGGCACCATCATCATTGCGGCTTATGCGAAAACAAGAAGCAAAAGCGGCAGTCTATCGAAAGAAACATCATGAAGCAAGGTGGAACACATAAATGAAGAAACCGATGATTCAATTCGAACATTTCGGATTCAAGTATCGCAGTCAGGCAGAACCAACATTGAAAGATATCAACCTGACCATCTATGAAGGAGAAAAAGTCCTCATCGCAGGCCCGTCTGGATCGGGAAAAAGCACACTAGCCCATTGTATCAATGGGCTAGTTCCTGCGTCTTATAAAGGTTCTATGGAAGGAAGTCTTCACATCGGCGGGAAAAATGCAGAGAAAGAGAACATTTTCTCTCTTTCACAGCTCGTCGGAACGGTGCTGCAAGATCCTGATGGACAATTTATCGGGCTGACCGTTGGAGAAGATATCGCGTTCACACTAGAAAATGATCAAGTCACACGCGAAGAAATGAAAACACGTGTCGAGAAAGCGGCAAAATTAACAGAGGTAGACGGCAAACTGGCATCATCCGTGCATGAGCTGTCAGGCGGTCAAAAACAACGTGTCGCTATTGCAGGCGTACTTGTTAATGATGTCGACATTTTGCTGTTTGATGAACCACTGGCAAGCCTTGATCCCGCAACAGGTAAAGAAGTGATCGACCTCATTGACCGTCTGCAAAAAGAAACGAAAAAAACGGTCGTGATGGTGGAACATCGATTGGAAGACGTCCTCTTCCGCCATGTCGACCGCATCATCGTTGTCAATGACGGCACAATTGCAGCGGATATGACACCAGATGAATTGCTCGCCTCAAATGTATTAGAAGCGGCGTATTTACGTGAGCCTTTATATGTGAGAGCGATGAAATATGCAGGCATTCCGGTTGAAGCAGGAGATCAGATCGCTAATTTACAGCATCTCACCTTAAACGACGAGGCAAAAGAGAAAATCGAGCAATGGATGGAAGCATCTGAGCCATCAGTCGAGCAGAATGAAGCGCCGGATTTACTAGAAGTGCGTGAGCTGAGCTTTGATTATCCGACAAGACCCAACACACTGAATAACATCTCTTTTACCGTCAAAAAAGGAGAAATGATCAGCATTGCCGGTGCCAATGGCGCAGGCAAGACGACACTATCCAAGGTGCTCTGTGCATTTGAAAAGCCAACAAAAGGGACAATCCTTTTAAATGGCGATGACATCACAGGAGACACCATCAAGCAGCGCTCCGAACGAATCGGCGTCGTCATGCAAAACCCAAATCAAATGATTTCGAAACAAATGATTTTTGATGAAGTCGCCCTCGGTCTCGTTTTAAGAGGCGTAAAGGAAGACGACATCAAGGATCGTGTAGAGCGGGTTTTAAAAGTATGCGGGCTGTATCCATTTCGGAACTGGCCGGTCTCAGCACTTAGTTTTGGACAGAAAAAACGCGTCACCATTGCATCCATTCTTGTGTTAGAGCCAGAAATCATCATTTTAGATGAGCCAACGGCCGGTCAAGATTTTAGACATTACACAGAGATGATGACGTTTTTAGAGCAATTAAATCAGCAGGGCGTCACGATTTTGATGATCACCCATGATATGCATCTCATGCTCGAATACACGACAAGAACCATCGTCATTTCAGATGGAGAAAAAATCGCAGATGATACACCAGCCAAAGTGCTGACAGATCAGCTGCTAGTCCAAAAGGCGAGCTTAAAAGAAACGTCGCTCTATGAACTGGCCCTAAAAGCAGACTGGCCAAATCCAAATGAACTCGTGGATCGCTTCATTGAGGTTGACAGAAAGGAACGAATGACATGGCTGTAGACATGCTGTCTTATATCGATCGCCCGTCGCCAATTCACCGGCTGACAGGGGCAACCAAACTCATTTGCTTTATCTTCTGGTCATCCGCAGCGATGCTCACGTATGATACAGGCGTATTAGTGTTTATGCTAGTTGCCAGTATCGTGTTCTTTCAACTGTCGAATGTGCGATTTCGTGATATCTCTTTCGTAGTGATTGTCTTGGCGATTTTTCTTGTCATCAATAACATCGCCATTTACGTCTTTGCGCCTCAGCAAGGTGTCGCCATCTATGGAGCGAAGCACGAGCTGTTTCACATTGCAGGCTGGTACAATGTCACACTTGAACAGCTTTTCTATCAATTGAACATTACACTGAAATACGTGACCGTGATGCCAGCGGCGCTTTTGTTTATCGTGACAACAAATCCAAGTGAATTCGCCTCATCGCTCAGCCGAATTGGGGTCAGCTACCGGATTTCGTATGCGGTAGCGATTGCTCTGCGCTACATCCCAGATATTCAGCGTGATTTTCGAACGATTGCCATTTCTCAGCAAGCAAGAGGCATTGATTTATCGAAGAATGAAAAACTGGGAAAACGGATTAAAAATGCGCTGTCGATTGTAATGCCGCTGATTTTCTCCAGCCTAGAGCGGATTGAAACGATCAGCAATGCGATGGAATTGCGCGGGTTTGGAAAGCATAAAAAGCGCACATGGTTTACGGCGAAAGACTTTCAAAAAGCAGATTATGCGGCGTTAATCTTTGTTGGAGCGGTACTGATTGTGTCGCTAGTGATTACATTTGTTAGAGGAACGAGATTTTACAATCCGTTTTGATAGAAGGAAGCCTTCACAGGAGTGGAGGCTTTTTTATTTGGTTTGTGGATAAAAGGTGTGGAAAATGGTAAAAGACTATTAACATGTGAATAAATCGGTTATATTGAACAATGAGCGAAACACTTGTGAATAACCAAACAACATATTGGAGGAATTAGAAACTTATGAACAAATCACTTTATGCTTGTGCAGAACATATAGAAACCGTACTAGACATGTACATAGATGATCACGAAACACCGCCAGAATTCAGAAAAATCGAACATACACACAGCTTATCCACAACCTGTGAATTGTGCGATGAACCTGCAATATATATAGTGGGGAACGAATGATCGGACACAAAATACACAAATTTTATCCACAATTGTTGATAACTTATATGAATAACTTGTTCTTAAGGTGGGGATGACCTGTGAATATATCAATTATCACAGTAGGAAAATTAAAAGAGAAATATTTAAAGCAAGGCATAGCCGAATACACAAAACGATTACAGGCATACGCAAAAATCGACATCATTGAGCTCGCAGACGAAAAAGCACCCGAGAATCTCAGCGAGCAAGACATGAAAATCATCAAAGACAAAGAAGGCGAACGCATCCTAAGCAAAATCAACCCAGACGCCCACGTCATCGCCCTCGCCATCGAAGGAAAAATGAAAACTTCTGAAGAATTAGCCGATACAATAGATAAGCTGGCAACATACGGAAAAAGTAAGGTGTGTTTTGTCATAGGCGGATCCCTTGGACTAAGTGATGCTGTCATGCAGCGCGCGAATGAGAAACTGTCGTTTTCGAGGATGACGTTCCCGCATCAGTTGATGAGGTTGGTGTTGGTGGAGCAGATTTATCGGGCGTTTCGGATTGTGCGGGGGGAGCCTTATCATAAGTAGATGAGGTTTTTTTAATCATTCCTACCATAATTAATAGTATCTTGATGTAAAAAGGTTCAGCTTAATGTTCTATAAAAGATGTCTTTGCTAGACATTGTAAACTTAAATCTTATGAGTATCTGATAATGATACATTAAACTTTCCATTCGCTGTCTTCTCTGTTTTATCTTTTGTTGATGCATCATAGGAAAATCATTGAATTTTTCAATAACCAATATTTTTTCTTTTTAAAATCGCTAGGTTTATTCTTACTGTTAATTTTTTATGTCTAATTCCATAACTTATTTAAACAATAGTGAGTAGAAGAATATGAATGATAATGAACCTATTTTGTGAAATCGTAGAGACTAACAATTTCTGTTAAAATATTATTCGATTGAATGAAGTTTTATTGAAATTAGGTAATGGAAAATTAAATAATAGGAGACATAACTTGAAAAAATAAAATATTAAATAGATATGGATATCGCACTTGAACAAGCATTAAAAATATCTGGTGTAAAGATAGAAAGAGAAAGCTTTCTGACCAATACCTTTTCAGAACTTGTATCTCCAGCACATTATCCATATTGATTTACAAGATAGCATACTAGTAAAAGATTAATAATTCAATTATTAATCGGTAGTATAAAGTAAATGTATTAAAAGAAAGGAGAATAAATAATGGCTACATCTATAGAAGTAAATAAACAGAGTGTAAAGCAACTATTAGAAACAGGAAAAGTAAATAAATTTGTTATTCCTGAATATCAACGTCCGTATGCATGGACTGACGAACAGATTCAAACGCTTTTTGAAGACTTAACAGAGTATACAGAAAATGATAATGGAAGCACTTATTTTCTAGGAACGATTGTTTCTTATGAAAATGATAGTGGTGAACAAGAAATTATAGACGGTCAGCAGCGAATTACGTCCTTATTCTTATTGTTACGAGCGCTTTACTTCAAACTTAATTCAATGAAAGAAACAAAGGAAGTAGCAAACTTTAAAGCACAAATAGAATCAGCATTGTGGGAACAAGATGAATTAACAGCTGAGGTTAACTTTGAAAAAGCTCTAATTGAATCTAGAGTTATAAGTGATGAGGGAAACAAAATTTTTGGTCAGATTCTTGTTAACGGGACTACTAAAGAAACTGCAAAAGATAACTATTCACTTAACTATAAATTATTTACAGAGTTAATTGAGAATTATGCTTCAAATGAACCGGAGTTATTTTTTTGGTTTATTAGGAATGTTTTAAACAAGGCAATCTTATTACCAATCACAGCTGATTCCCAAGATACAGCTTTAACGATCTTTTCAACTCTTAACGATAGAGGACTAGCTTTATCCGATGCTGATATTTTTAAAGCGAAAATCTATAATAATTTAAGTGTTGATATTAGAGCTGTTTTCATTGAGCAATGGCAACAACTTGATGATGAAGCGAAAGATGCTGGTGAAAGCATTCAAAAACTATTCTATTATTATATGTTCTATTTAAGAGCCTTAGAAAATGATCGAAATACTACAACTCCAGGTCTAAGAAAGTATTATTCCAGAAATAATTTTGAACAGTTATATAAAACTGATATTATTACAAACTTAAATTCAATGCTGAATTTATGGAAGGTGGTTAACAATCGTGTGGAAATAGAAGATGAGAATTGGTCTAAAAATATCGAGATTAAACAAATACTTGATGGGTTATCTTCGTATCCAAATGAATTTTGGAAGTATCCAGTAGTTATTTATTATCTTAATTATTATCATTTACCAAATTTCGAAAACCTTTTTTTACGGTTTCTTAAAAATTTACTTGCTGTTTTGGCAGCGCGTTACATAGTTACGCCAACTATTAATGTAGTCAAGCGAGGGATTTTAAATCTAAACTCTGAAATTATTAATTCGCCTACACCTATATTTAATTTTAATAAGTTGGATGAACAAGAGCTGAAAATTAAGATTAAAACTGCGCATCGTAATACTGTTCGGATGATTTTAAAGATACTTGCTTATCAAAAGCAGGAGAAACTCCTTCCTGATAAATGGGAAATCGAGCATATACTACCTAAAAAATGGCAATCTAGTTATTTTCCAAATAATTCTGAGGAAGAGATAAAAGAACTTGTGGAGCATTTGGGAAATAAAATACCTTTTGAAAAAAAGCTTAATATCATTGCAAGTAATGGATATTTTAAAAAGAAACAAGACAGCTACAATAAGTCTAAAGTTCAAATCTTATTAAATTTATCTAGCGAACATAAAGACTGGGGAATGAATGAAATTCGAGAAAGAGACATACGAATTTCTGACGAGCTATTAAATGTATTTAATGATTGGGGATTAAATCAACCCGATTTTCTAAGTAAAAGTGAAGAACAACCAACCCCAACCCCTGAAGATTTAAGAGCAATAAGGGAATTAAAAAGAAAAGGTCTAATTTAAAATTTATTTTTTAGAAGCTATGAATTTGAGTGACTTGTGTTAATTTCATAGCTTTAAATATACTTACCGCACTTAGATACGTCACGGATTTAAAAACATCAAATTAAATGAACAGTTAATAGAAAATAATTTTAAAAACTCTTAAAGGAGAACAAGATAATTAAATCATTTGTTATTACTTTTATCGTATTACCTTCATTATTAGGAGCTGCATTGGCATTCACTGTAGAAATACTACCCCTAATATGGAGTATCATTACACAAAAAGGGACAAGCTTGGCATTTAAAGATTTAGTAATTACATTTGTTTTAGGCTATGTAATGTATCTGGTGTATATTGTATATAAAGCGATCATTCACAAATTCAATAAAAATAAAAGTCACTAAAAATATATACAGATACAAAGCGAAATTTTAACAAAAAGCTCTTAAATTATTAATTTAAGAGCTTTTTTGAGTTTTCAGCTATCTTTCTAACGAACATCTCGATCACCATTCTTTAAATAATCCTATATAATGTAATAATTTACATTCAAACAATCTAGATTATTCCGATATATGGTTTATAAGGATAATAGAGGGGTGTAGTATGAATGGCAATTACATTACCAGAAAGTATTAAAAGTACTGCTACTGCAGGAGAACGAATTTTATTTCGAACATTAAAGGAATATCTACCCGAGGATTATATTGTTCATTATGAGCCTAATATCAATGGGTTTAGACCAGACTTTGTGATAATCGGTCCGGATCTAGGAGTATTAGTTTTGGAAGTAAAAGATTACACCAAAAATACAATAAGAGAGCTAAACGACAATACCTGGGGCATTTTAAATTCTTCTGGTGATTTACATAGAGTGAAGAATCCCCTAGTTCAATCCAGAGAATATGCTTTTAAAATAAAAGATATGCTTGAGAAAGATATTGATTTAATCAATACAGAAGGGAAATATCAGTTTAAATTAAAGTTTCCTTATGGTTATGGTGTCGTCTTCACTCGGCTTCATGAAGAACAACTTTTAAAAAATAAAGTATATGAGGTTATTGATCCACATTTTATTTTATCGCGTGATCAGATTGATCCGGATAATGACCATTTTGATCCTGAGATCTTAATAGAAAAATTGTTTGATATGTTTCATGTGCCTTTCAAGTTAAATACGCCACTATCATCTGACGAATTAGAAAGGATTCGCTATCATCTATACAAAGAAATACGCGTTGGAGCAGATGTTGAACCAGTCCCATATCAAGAAAAACTGTTATTATCTTTTCGAAACATCAAAACGATGGATCTGCATCAAGAAAACTTGGCTAAACAGATTGGTGATAAACATCGGCTAATTAGAGGAGTAGCAGGAAGCGGTAAAACCTTAATCTTAGCGACTCGAGCAAAAATGTTAGCTGAACAACATGCGAATTGGAAGATATTAATACTCTGTTACAATGTAGCTTTGAAACAAAATATTAAACAAATGATTCATTCTAAATTTACAGAACCAGATGAATTTCTGACATCCGATCATAGAAAAACACCAAATTTAAATAATATACAAATATTAAATTTTCATCACTGGATTAAAAAAGATCATGGTATTTCAGAACTTGAAATAGATGATTACATTGAAAAAGTAGAAAATGATGCTTTAACTCCTGTAAAGTATGATGCCATTTTAATTGATGAAGGGCAGGACTTTGAAGGGAGCTGGCTGCATCTCATCAGCTTATGCTTAGATCAAGAGACGCAATCTTTACTTTTAGTAGAAGATAGAGCGCAAGATATCTATCGGAAAAGTAGAAGCTATGTGAAAGATACGGGGCTTGATTTTAGAGGTAGATCTAGAATCTTAAATATAAATTATCGTAATACGTCACAAATTGTGGATTTTGGATGGAAATTTTACGATAGCCATAGAGCTTTAGATCTTAAATTAAAACAAGAACAGACAGAGACAATCGAAATCATCCCTCCAAAAAAGACGAAACGTAAAGGGCCAGAAGTAGAGCTTTTAAGATGTAATAACTTTAAAGAAGAAATAGAGGAGATTACTAAACAAATAGTGGATCAACATAATGAAAAGAACATACCTTACTCTGAAATGGCTATTTTATATCGTATAAAGGGATATAATAACCATTATATATCAGCGATTCAATCTGAATTTCAAACAAAGAATATTCCTTACAATTGGATAACTGAAAATGGTGCAACCAAACATAAGTTCAATCCAGAGGAAGAGACAGTCAAAATTTGTTCTCTCGATAGTAGTAAAGGTCTTGACTTCCACTCAGTTTTTATTGTGAAAGCTGATCTGATGCCATTAAAGTATGAAGAGGATCAAGAAAAAGAAGTGTCTTTAATGTATATAGGAATGACTCGTGCTAAAGAGTACCTATCAATATCTTATTCAGGTGTTTCTTCGTTTACTCAGTATTTTGAGGATGCAAAGCAAAAAGAGCCGACATTTAATCAATAATTTTAAATAGTAAAAGGTACGGGAATTATTCATTTCTCATACCTTTTTTCATGTAAGAAGAAAAGAAGACTCTTCTTAATAAATATCGTATTATATATAATGAAAACTTAGTTCAAGAAACGATTACAGCAGGTATTGGGAACGATCACATATTCAATCTACAATTACTCAAAGGAGACTTTCATGGGTTTCAAAGCTGACTTTAAACATGAAATACGTAACGTAATAAAAGACGTAGAAAAAGAAATAAATAAAACGTGGAAAATTGATTATAAAGGGCATTCTATAGAAATTACAAACCAGATAAAAGAAGAGCAACTAATCATTGATGGTGTGACAGTTGATAAAAAACAACGAAAAAGTTTATTGACTCATATGATCCCTTATTCAAAATTGTCAGGGATATTGGAGCTTCAAGATGGTACAAAACACAAGGTGTCCGTTAAACTTGGTGGGTATGTACGATTTCGTTGTATGGTGAAGGTAGATCATGAAACGGTTTTAGATGAATCAATGAAGATAGACCTTCTACCATGGGATCATAAAGAGAAAATCGTTCCCTTTATTCAACAACAAATTCAATCACATCATAAAATAGTAGACGACCGTTTACCCGATGAAGATTATTTATTTGACGAAAATGAACCACGATTGGCTCCCGGTTTATCTGATTATTATGTAGATGAACGACCTGCCCCTTTTTATGTGAAGAAATTATTGAAGCTTTTTGAAAAACAACTAAATCATCCTACAAATGAAACAAGAAAGAAAACATATGAAAAAATCATTTCTAATAATATGGCGAGCCGCAGCAGTGAGCTAATTGAACGATTTCAGCAAACACAATGGGATGAATCCCGTGTACAGCAAGAAGCGTTATGGCTTCTTGAACATGCAGCACATCGGGAGGTCGTCAAATTTGCAGTTATGATATTGGGATGTACGAACTGTGAAAAATACAAAGAGCTTTTATTCACAATAGGTATGCATGAAGAATTTACTTCTTATGTCGTGATTGCATTGAAGAATGGCACAATTCAAGGAAACGAACATGTTTGGCGTCTTGCAAAGTCTGTTGATGGATGGGGGAAGATTTCGGCTGTTGAGCAATTGGAAGCATCGACGCCAGAAATAAAACGATGGTTACTAACAAAGGGCTGCGAAAATACAATCATGAATGAATACTTAGCTTATACTTGTGCTCTTAATGGTGATCTGGAAACAGCTTTATCAGAAGATGAAATTTCCAAAGAATTATACGATGGAGCGAGTCTCATCATTCAAGCATTATTAGAAGATGAGGTTTCTATCTACGGAATCGATGAGTATTCAAATGCAAGCTCAGTTCTCTGCCGATTTATTCACCATGCTCATAAGCACTGTCAATCAATTGAGGACTTTTATCCAATATTGAAAATAAATGAGTTTTTAAATGATGAACAAGAGATTTGGGACGACCGATTGAATGCTTCATGGAAACAGGAAGATTATAAGGCTATCCAGGAAGCTGTTCAACCGTTTATCAATGACAGTAGATGGCCAAAGCTTGCAACCGATTCGTTACAACAGGGTTTTAGCTCCCAAGCACTTGAAATCGCTCTCTTTTATCGTTTAGATGTGATTGAGCATCTATTTGCTTTACTTGAGAAAGATCCGGCAAATAGTGAAATATACTTTGCTGTGATGGACACAAGTCAACACCCGCATATTAGAGAGCTTTGCACATTTGCAGAAACACATTTATCGTTATCAAACCTCTCAGATGATGAAGTGGCTTGTCTACAATATATTGTGCAAGATTTATATGAACACGAAGGTGTAGGATTGCCATTGATTCAAGCTGCACTTAGATCAGATGATGGAAATTTACAGTATCATGCTTTAAGTGTATTAAAAGAATGGTCTCCTTCGTATTCTCAGCAAGCGGCCACAAGAGAATTGATTGAACATATTGCTGTGAAGACAAAGGATAAAGAAGATCGAAAGCTAGCCAAATACTTATTAAAGAAATAGGATTCGGTTTACATTCGCACTACGAGAATAAAATCTAAATATTAGAAAGCAGGCACACCATGCACACAATCAAAAAAATAGGCAAAACCTTCTCCTACATCACACCAGTATCACTCACCGACCGCCCCATCCTAGGCATGGTCGTAGGCAATAACAAAACATTAATGATCGATGCTGGAAACTCAGAAGATCATGCGAACTATTTTATCCAAAAGACCTTAAAACAAGAGAACGCTACACCTGATCTGGTGATCCTCACGCATTGGCATTGGGATCATATTTTTGGTCTGCCGGCGCTTCCTGATTCGGTTGCAATTGCTTCGGCAAAAACCAGAAAGGAAATGGAGAAGCTTCTTCCGTTTTCTTGGTCAGATGAGGCGATTGATGAGCGGGTGAGGGAAGGAACGGAGATTGAGTTTTGCGCGAAGGCCATCAAAGAAGAATATAAGAATCATCGAGAGATTCAGGTCGTTTTACCGGATGTCACGTTTGATCGTCGGATGGAGATTGATCTTGGCGGGGTGACTTGTGTTGTGCAGCATGTTGGAGGCGATCATGCCGCAGATTCAGTGATCGTGTATGTGAAAGAGGAAAAAATCCTGTTTCTTGCTGATTGCATTTATCCGAAAATGTATGCTGAAAAAGTACATTATACGGTAAAAGAAATCTTGCGTCTTTTAGATGAGTTAGATGCTTTTGATGCGGATACGTATATTCCTTCGCATCAAAGACCATGGACAAAAGAGGAGTTTCGTCAGGAAACAGACCAGCTTCGGATGATGGCGAAATACACAGATCTTTGTGGTGGAGATCAACAGAGAATCACGATAGAATATCAAAATTACGTGAACAGAGAATTGAAAGAAGATGAACTAGAAACCATTGCTTACTTTGTAAATGGTTATTAAATAATTGTGGTGACTAAATAGAAAAAGTCTCGTTTGAGGGAAATCACTCAAATGAGACTTTTTTATTTCTAAGGCAAACCTACAACATCTTCTGCATCACGAACTGTGACAGACATCTGTTTTGCATTAATAATAATGACACAATCCCAAGTGGGCTTTATTTGCAGCTCATCATTCTCATCAATACGAATAATTCCTTTAAATTCAACAGTCTGTTCGAGAAAGACCATTTTCTTTTCTGTATCATCTTTGACGGCTGTTAAATGTTCAGGATAGTGAATCGTCCAATCATAAAAAGCGGTTTTCTTCATAGTTCCTCCTATTTTCATTCGTACACATCTCCGAATACTTCTTTTGTTTGCCGGATTGTCAGTGATTTATTGGTTGGATTAATTGAAATGACACAATCCCAAGTAGGTTTGATTTGTAGCTCGTTGTTGTCATCCAACCAGATGATGCTATTTAGTTCAATAGATGGCTCTAAAATGACCATTTTCTTTTCATGATGATCGGTAATAACTATTAAATATGCTTGTAAATGGATAGTCCAGTCAAAAAAAGTGATTTTTTTCATTGTTTCTCCTCTCATCATCGCTTATATTTCCATTATAACCTGAGTGTTTTCTGACACTATTTTATATCAAGTTTTCCATTACTAGAGAGGTAACTTACAAATGGACAAAATAACTAACCCATACGACACGTTCAAAACCAAAATATCGAAATATCCAATTGAACAAAATCATTGGCAAGCTTTCAAAGATGGAACAACGATTAAACAGTTAAAAGCAGGTACATGCATAATCAAGGCTGGCGATCCGGTGAAGCATGCCTATTTTTGCATAACAGGGCTCTTCCGTCTCTTCTATTTGTTACCGGATGGAAGGGAGCACAATGTGGCTTTTACGTTGGAAGATGATTTTGCTACTTCTTATGCAAGTATGATCAACGGGCAGCCTTCTCCTTATTCGATTGAAGCGATGGAGGATTCTATTGTGATTGAAATTCCGTATGATCTGCTTCAAATGTTGATGGACAGCAGTCATATGTGGGAGCGGTTTGTTCGGGTGAGTGTAGAAAGGTTGTATACGAGAAAGGAAGAGCGTGAGAGGGAACTGCTATATTTGCCAGCCATTGAGCGATATCAGGCGTTTTTATTGAAATATCCCGGGTTACATCAACGTATCGCTCAATATCATATTGCCTCATATATCGGTATTTCTCCAGTTTCGCTGAGCAGGCTGCTGCATCCTGCTGAACATTAACCTATGTTAATGCACATTCTCTAGAACTGGCGTACAATCATCACATCATAGAAGAATCGAGGGGCTTGATGATGAAATATATGATGGTTGTTTTATTAGAGTTCTATCCATCTTGGCTTGCTTTACCACGAGAGGAGCGCAGAACCCATGCGGCTTCGCTGCAAGAGTTGATGCAAAAATATGAGGAACATGTGACGGTGCGCTTTTTTGATGCTGAAGCTCTTCCAGGTAAGGATTACACAGATTTTGTGATGTGTGAAACAGATGACCTGAAGTTCTATCATTTTATGTGGGAAGAGATTAGAGATTCTATTCCTTACACAAGTGGTTATGTCAAAATGAAAGAAGTCATCATGGGAATGGAAGATGCTTTTCAAACATATGAAAAAGAATCTCTGAAAATGGATCAGTAATCGAAAACCACCTGCTATCAGGTGGTTTTTTGCACATTCTATTTTTTGGTATAATCAGTGGTAAGGTAAGAACGGATAAATTTTTGAACTGAATCGGAGGTAATTATGAAGCAGCTGTATATGAAGCAAAAGGTATTTAGTCTGAGCGGCAGGTTTACAGTCAAGGATCAACAGGAGAATGATGTATATGTGGTCGAAGGCAGCTTTATGAAGGTGCCAAAGACGTTTACCATTTTGAATACAGAACGAGATGAAATCGCTGTGATTACGAAGAAAATGTTTACCTTTTTACCGAAGTTTGTAGTAGAAGTTGATGGTCAAGAGGTATTGACGATCAAAAAAGAATTTACGTTCTTCAAAGCCAAATATTCAATTGATGCTGCTGGTATCGAAGTACAAGGGAACTGGTGGGATATGAATTTCCAAGTGCTGCAAAGCGGCGAAGTGATTGGTCAGGTAAAAAAGGAATGGTTTACTTGGGGTGACAGCTATAAGGTGGATATTTTGAAAGAAGAGATGGAGCCTGTGATGATTGCATTGGTTGTTGCGATTGATTGTGTGAAAGCGGATGAAGCGGCGTCTAGGTCTTCGTCGACGACGACGACTAACTAGAAACAGAATATAGTCATCCATAAAACACCTCAAAGAGCTTAAAGCTTTTCGAGGTGTTTTTGTAAATTGAGTTTTAATTGCTAATTCTTATGATTCATATATTATGAATTTTTTGGGTCATACTCTATTATTTAACTTTAGTGTTATAATAATCAAATAAATTGATTAAGGAGTATGAAAATGAAAAAAAAGACGTTATTTATTATTGGTAGTAGTGTAGTTCTGTTATTTATTATTATCTTTTTGGTAGCTGGACGTTCAGCAAATCCAGCAGATTTGGCAAAAGAATTTAAGGAAAAAGTGGAAAATGGGGATGCAAAGGGCCTAGTTAAATTAGTGAAGCTTCAAAATAAAGAGATGTCATGGGATAAAAATGATGCTGAAAGCATTATTAACTATCTAAAAAATGAAAGTAAAGAATTTGAAAATCAGGTTGAGTTATTAGAGTATCAAGCAAAGTATTATAATTCAGACGGTAAGGATAGTACATTTACTGAGAGTCTATTTGGAAAAGCCTTTTTGTCTATGGGACCATTCTTTATAGATAAAGAGAAAGGTTTTTTAGGGAGAGAGAAATATACGATTAAAGCGAGAGCTTATAAGGTAGAAGTGGAAGCCGCCAAGGGTGCTGAAATTTCTTTTAATGGAGAAAAAATCAACTTAAAAGACAGTAGTTCTAAAATGCTGGGCTATTACGGACCAGGTGTATATGATATAAAAGGAGAAAAAAAATTTAATTATACAACAGTAAATGATGAGGAGGAATTCACTCTTTTTGATGCCGATTCTTTTGAAAAAACAGTCAGTCTTAATTTTTCAGGTAATAATGTAGATGTTTCATCATCGATACCTAATACAGAAATAGTAGTGAATGGAAAAGGAACTGGAGAGAAAATAGAAGAAGGTACGACTTTTGGTCCTGTGAAAGAAGGGATCACTCTACAAGGTAAGGCTAAATTCCCATGGGGAGAAGGCAAAAGCAAAGAATATGAAGTGAAAGTTGAAGAAGATACAGATACGTCTTCTGTTTTCGGAGGATCAACAAATCAGTATGATTTAACACCTAATCCAATCATTGATAAAGCTTTTAAAGAAAATATGAAACAGGTGATAAATGATTTCGCAAAGCAGAGGGTCGAGGCTAAAAATTCTAAGGATGCAAATAAGTTAAAACGAGTGTCTGATAATCTTAAGAAAGAGTTTATAGAAGTGATTGCTGGGTATGATTCAAAAAATTATTATGAGGGAAAGGCACTAGGCACAAGAATTGATTTTTCGAAGGCTACCTATGAAATTGGAAGTGGAGGATCACATCTAATACATATTCCAGTAGAGTTTCATGATAAAGAAAGAGAAGTTCTTGAATACGTCGACAGTGAAAGCGAAGAAGGATTTTTAGAAGTTGAGCTTACTCTCGAATATATTGAAGATAAAAAATCATGGATAATTAGCAGTGTTGAAGACGATTACTCGTATAGTGATGATTATATGACAAGCACAGAGGTAGAAAAAACAAGTTTTTAATTTAGCAAAAGAAATGAGATAATTTTTACAGAAAGTACAATTTCTTTTAAAAGGAAATTGTACTTTCTGCGTTCCAATACTAATGGCCAGAAAGCAAAAGAGGTGAGCAAACGAATGACATTCCCATACAAAGTATTTCAAACAGTCGTCGAATGCGGTAGCTTTACAAAAGCTGGTGAGAAGCTTGGGTTGACGCAGTCGGGTGTGAGTCATAATATGGCGAAGCTTGAGTCAGAGCTTGGGATTGTGCTACTTCATCGGAATCGAAACGGGTTGTCGCTGACAGATGCAGGTGAGCGAGTGATGCCCCATATTCGCCAAATCATTCATCATGCGTCATTGCTTGAGCAGGAGGCGGCGTTGATTCAAGGGATGGAAGTGGGGAGTATCAAGATCGGCACGTTCTCTAGTTTTTCTTCAAAAATGCTTCCGCAGCTCATTCATCGTTTTACGAAAAGTTATCCCAATATCCAATTGGAGTTATACGAAGGCGGCTATGAAGAGATTGAAGAGTGGATCGCATCTGGCACAGTTGATCTTGGGTTTTTAACACAGCCATCTAGAGATTTGGAAACTGTTCCACTGTTTCAAGATGAATTGGTTGTGCTCATGCAAGAGAGTCATCGTTTCCATACAAAGAAGGTGATGGAAGTGGCTTCGTTCCAAGATGAACCATTTATTATGCCAAAAGCGGGCTGTGATCGACTCATTAAGAAATTATTAAAAGAAAGAGGCGTGAAGCCCCATGTTTTGTTTGAGATTGGGGACAACAATACGATTATCTCTATGGTTCAGGAAGGCCTTGGGCTCACGATCATTCCGAAGTTGATTTTGCCGCCTCAGGTGCCTCATGCGAACGTAATTCCACTTGAGACCCGTGTTTATCGCGAAATCAATATGGCGTTTAAATCTTTTAACGCAGCCTCTCCCTCTACCAAAAGATGGATTGAAGCGGTCAAAGATCATTTTAAATAGATTCAGCTTGAACGAGAGTCTCTATTCAAGCTGATCAATTTATAGCGTGATCACCCCACGAATGGTAATAACCGCTGCACCTGCTACTTTAATGACCGGCTTTGCTTCATTCGGAATGACCGTGATACGAAGCAATCCTGGTCTGCCGATTGCATCACCTTGGGCAATGCGCAGATGAGTGGTTTCTTGCTGAGGAATGATCCCTTCCAAATACAGATATCCGGCCAATGCCCCGTTTGCTGCTCCCGTTACAGGATCTTCGGGTATGCCAATGCCAGGTGCAAAATCCCTTGTATAAAGATCAAAGTCCTTTGTGGATTGAAACGTATAAAGATGAGTCGTTGTGATATCCTGCTCTTTATTCATTTTTCCTAAAGCTGCTAGGTTTGGTGCTGCTTGATCAATGTCATTCTGGTGTTTCAGCGGAACCAGGAGATGCCAGTTTCCGGTGTTTGCTAATTTTATAGGATAGGATGGATCAATTCTGTCACTGCTTATACTGAGCATGTCACTAAGCTCTTCTACATCGATGATAAAATCTCGCGTCTTTGGCGTGACCTGTGTCATCTCGACATTCACAACTTTGCCATTCTCTTCGTGCCATACAACGGGAACATGGCCGATCTTTGTTTCTAACACCACCCCTGATTTTTCTTTAGCCATCCCTAGCTCCGTCGCTAAAAGCCAAGTCAACCCAACCGTCGCATGCCCGCAGAAATTGACCTCTTCCGTTGGAGTGAAATACTTCACTCGATAATCGGCTTTCTCATCATGTGCCGGTAGCAAGAAAACGGACTCGGGTAAGTTCAACTCCTTGGCGATATTCTGCATCTCATCCTCCGTTAACCATTCCGCATCCAACACCACCCCAGCGGCATTACCTCCAAATTTCTCAGTTGTAAACGCATCGACATGATACACCCTAATATCTTTCATCTGACGAATCCTCCTAAACATATTGTTATGTTCATCATAAATGTGTAAGATGCATTCGTAAAATGAATCTTTTGAATGTGATGAATTGGAATTGTTCATGTAATATCAAACAACTAGGCGGTAAGGCTGAAAAAAATAATGATAGTTCAAAAGGCAGGTTCAAAGAGAATCTGCTTTTTGTAGTATGCTTGAACAAAACAAAAAGAAAGCGAGGGGGTCAGCATCGCTTTAGGAGGATATATCAATATTGGATTGGTATTCTATGATGACATTCATTTAACAACCACTTTCCACCAACTGATTGACTATTTAACAAAGAAAGGCATTTCAATAACGAAAGTAAAGTTTAGTCAAGACGCTAATGGCGAAGCATGGATCGAACATGATATAAAAGAGAATAAAATCAAAAACAATTGCTTGGAAGGCTATTATACAGAATTTGAATTGGAGGGAACATGTCTAAAACATACAACCATGAACATACAAAAAGAAGCTGGCTTTGTGGGATTCGTTCTATATTTAAAGTGGACAGAGGTTGTTTCACATGATGTCGTTCGTATTCAACAGGAGATCGTACAGTGTCTTGTAGAACTTTATCATACTCTTCCGTTTGAGTATGCATTCATTGGTCATGAAATGGAAGTCGAGATTCATCCAGATGATGTTGAAAAGAGTCTGCAAGAACACCATGCTTTTCCAGTTGTTCTTATAGGTAAAGAGGATTATTTAGTGATTTTTTACGGTGATACTGCCATTGACGGGCTAACTACTCAAGAGAGAGGGAAGAAATATTTAAAGGTTAAAAGAGAACAGTAGAAAAGCCTCCTGAATGTCTCAGGAGGCTTTTTCCATCCATCACCCATAATAATTATTCGCCTGAATAAAAAATTGGGATTGCATGTAGTTATATGTGATTTTCGAGAAGTCGAAGGGCTGGCCGTTAGTGAGATGAAAGACGGTTTCGACACGAAGAGCAGGATCGTCTTGTTTAAGTCCGAGGTGCTTCGCTTCGGTTTCATTCAGTTTGCCAACTTGCAGGTACATGTCAGAAAAGCCCACTTTAAGACCAAGGCCTTCACTAATGAATTTAAATACAGAATCGGCTGCAATTTCTGTGTTGAGGTAAGGAATAATGGTTTTCCGGTAATAGGACTCTTCTAAACATAAAGTTTGTCCATTGATGTAACGAATGCGTTTAAGGTAGAAAACATCCTCATCTAGTTCAATGTTTAAATTCAGCGCAGCTTCTTCTGGCGGTTTGACGGTATCTAACGTGAGAACTTCTGATGTCAGTTGAAATTCCTCTAAATCTTTTTTGAACCCTTGGTTGGATAAAAGGCTGATATAGCCTTTGCGCCTGTGCCTTCTCACAAAGATGCCGCTGCCCCTCACCTGATAGACAATCCCTTTTCTTTCGAGTAAATCTAATGATTTGATAATTGTACTTTTGCTCACAGCAAATTGATTCATGAGCGTCTCAAGCACAGGGAGTTTGTCTCCTTGCTGCAGCTCATGTGTGACAATATATTTTTCAATATCGCTCGCAATTTGTTGATACTTTAACATAGCCATTCCTCTTTGTTTTCACGATTTATTGTCTTTGTATTATAGCACATCCCGATTTCTCTTTGATATGCAAACTCAAATTATATATGCATTGATAAATTGTAACGGTATAATTATAATGTACATATACTAGTAGTGATAAAGGGGGGTTTTATATGTCAAAAGTGAGGGATTATCAAAAGCTTGCAGAAGACATCTTAGAAGCAGTTGGCGGAGAAGAAAATGTGGTGAGTGCTGCAAGATGCGCCACGAGGCTGCGTTTGGTGCTGAAGCGTTCTAATCCAAAGGCAAAAGAAGCAGTCAACGCCATGCCTGGTGTCATTACAGTGGTGGAAAACGGTGGTCAGTTTCAGGTTGTGATCGGTCAGCATGTAGGTGAGGTATATGAGCATTTTTCCAACCTTGTTCAGCTCCAAACGTCGGATGATGATCAGCCGAATGAAAACAAAGGAACGATACTGAATCGGGTCATTGCGACCATGTCCGCTGTGTTCGCGCCATTTGTGTATATTTTAGCCGCAGCTGGTATTTTACAAGGTGCACTTATCTTAATAAATTTGATATTTCCAAGCTTCTCGAAAACAGGCACTTATGAAGTGTTTAGCTTTATTTCTTGGGCACCGTTTACGTTCCTGCCTATTTTTATTGCGATAACTGCAGCCAAGCATTTCAAAACGAATATGTATATCGCGGTTGCTTGTACAGCTGCGCTTGTCAGTCCTTCTTGGACAGAGATTGCTGGACGTGTAGCATCAGGGGAAGGTGTGACCTTTTTAGGGATTGCGTTATCTGAAACGGTTTATACATCATCCGTCTTGCCACCGCTTTTCTTAGTATGGATACTTTCCTATGTAGAAAAATTCTTAAACAAACGAATTCATGAAGTCGTCAAACCGCTATTTGTCCCATTTTTATGTATGGTCGTCATGGTTCCGTTAACCATTCTATTAATCGGTCCTCTTTCGACAGCAGGTGCAAATGGAATTGCAAACGGATACAATGTTTTAGCTGAAAATGTACCAGCTCTGGCAGGGGCCATTATCGGCGGTTTCTGGCAAGTACTCGTGATTTTCGGTGTTCACTGGGGCATCACGCCAATGGTACTTGCGAACTTTGAACAATATGGACGTGACTCTTTTCAGGCATATCAAACCATCGCTGTTATCGCTCAAGTCGGTGCTGTGCTGGGAGTTATTTTAAAAGCAAGAAATCGGGAAACACGGAAAGTTGGGGTTTCAGCTGGAATCACAGGACTCTTCGGTATTACGGAGCCTGCGATTTACGGTGTCACCTTACGTTTTAAAAAGCCGTTTATTTTCGGGTGTATTTCTGGAGCGGTCGGTGCCGTAGTGGCCAGCTTCTTTACGCCTTATTACTTTGCATATGCAGGGCTGCCTGGCCCGCTGACCATTGTGAACGGAATCAGTGCAGATTATCCAACGTCTATTATTGGTATTTTGATTGGTGTGGCCATTGCGCTGATTTTACCAGTTGTGCTTATTCAAATGTTCGGATATGGAGAAGATACAGTAGAACAGTCAGCTAGTGAAACATCTATTAAAGATCAAGACGGAGAAACGACACAAGCTTCTATGAACAATGAAGAAATGATCACGGCTCCACTTACAGGAAAGGTGCTTTCGTTATCTGAAGTGCCAGATGCCGTATTTAGCTCTGGGGCGATGGGGAAAGGTTTTGCCATTCATCCGACCGATAACAAACTGTTTGCACCGTTTGATGGCAGTGTCGTCATGCTTGCACCAACAAAACATGCGATTGGTCTGCGTTCTGAATTTGGTGTAGAGTTACTTGTTCATGTAGGAATTGATACGGTCTCTCTAGATGGATCGGCATTTACACTCAATATCAAAGAAGGCGACAAGGTGAAAAAGGGTGACTTGTTGATGACATTTGATCAGGAAGCAATTGAAAGCAAAGGATTACAAACAATCACACCTGTTATCATTACCAATACCCAAGCATACGAAGATGTGATTGTAGAGGAACGTTCGACATGTCAGCCAACTGACGTCATGATGACAATTGTGAAATAGGAGGAATAGATAATGACTTTACCAAAAGATTTCTTATGGGGCGGGGCATTAGCCGCTCATCAATTCGAAGGTGGATGGAATGCAGCTGGCAAAGGGCCGAGTGTTGTAGATGTCATGACAGCAGGTGCTCATGGTGTTCCAAGACAGATCACGGAAACGATAGAAGAAGGAACTTTTTATCCAAACCATGAAGCCATTGATTTCTACCATCGTTACAAAGAAGATATCGCCATGTTTGCTGAAATGGGATTAAAATGCTTGCGAACATCGATCGGCTGGAGCCGAATTTTCCCTAAAGGAGATGAAGAAGAGCCGAATGAAGCAGGCTTACAGTTTTATGATGATGTGTTTGATGAGCTGATTAAACATGGAATCGAGCCTGTCATTACGTTGTCTCACTTTGAAATGCCCCTTCATTTGGCAAGAGAATACGGCGGATTCCGAAGCAGAAAAGTCGCTGAATATTTCGCGAAATTTGCGGAAGTATGCTTCAATCGTTACAAAGACAAGGTCACGTACTGGATGACATTTAATGAGATCAATAACAAAATGGACGTCAACAACCCGTTGTTCCTTTGGACAAATTCAGGGGTATCTGTCAAAGAAGGCGAAAATGCCAAAGAAGTCATGTATCAAGCGGGCCATCATGAATTGCTTGCAAGTGCATGGGCAGTGGCAAAAGGAAAAGAGATCAATCCGTCCTTTCAAATTGGAGCGATGGTGTCCCACGTGCCAATTTATCCATATTCCTCAAACCCAGAGGATGTCATGCTGGCAGAAGAATATATGAGACAGCGCTATTTCTTCCCAGATGTCCAGGTGCGTGGCTACTATCCAAGCTACGCGTTAAAAGAATTTGAGCGCGAAGGCTATCACATTCCATTTGAAGAAGGCGATGAAGAAAGTTTAAGAAAAGGAAAAGTAGATTACCTTGGCTTTAGCTATTATATGTCAACAACGGTCAAAAGCGATGCAGTATCTGATCACAAAGGAGACATTGTCAATGGAGCACTGCCACATGGTGTAGAAAATCCGTATATCAAATCAAGTGACTGGGGCTGGTCCATTGATCCGACAGGTTTAAGGTATACATTGAATCGTTTTTACGATCGCTATCAAATCCCGCTATTCATTGTGGAAAATGGCTTTGGTGCCATTGATCAAGTGGAAGAAGACGGTTCTATTCATGACCCAGAGCGAATTCAATATCTCGCTTCTCATATTCAAGCACTGAAAAAAGCGGTTGAATATGACGGTGTGGACCTCATCGGCTACACACCTTGGGGCATCATTGATATCGTGTCATTCACAACCGGTGAAATGAAAAAACGCTACGGCATGATTTATGTTGACCGTGATAACGAAGGTAATGGTTCAATGAAGCGTCTTAAAAAAGATTCGTTTACTTGGTATCAAAACGTCATCGCAACGAATGGTGAAGAAGTGTAATAAAGAAATGACTGGCCCGGATGAGCTTGGGATGCGCTTGTTCGGGTTTTTTTATTTCCTATGCTTCAATGTAGCCTGAATACAAAGAAAAAATAGAGTGATCACAATAAAATAATTCATTGGATTGTGGAAGACATTGATACTAAATGCTAATTGAAGAAGAATCCAAAAACCGAATATCACTGTAACAGCTGGGATGATTTTTTTATACACATTGATTCTCCTTTCGAGAGTAGTTTGTTTTTAGGTGGCATTGTCTCATATCATTGCAGAGATGAAAAGAGAGAAAGATATTAATAGGTTCTATTGCACAATTTGGTATAATTGATCTATAAAAACGATAAATGGTAGATAAAGAATAGGAGTTGTTGAAATGAATCAAACTCTGCAAATGGGTGCCAATACCGTACTAAACTCTCCAAAGGGGCAATTATCCATCAGTTATGAAGTCTCATCTGCAATTGATATTTCTTTAACGGCGTTTCTCTTAACAGATTCAAATCTAGTTCAAGGAGATAATGGCATTATCTTTTACAATCAGCCGGAGAGTGCTACGGGTGTCGCGACACTTTTACCAGCAGAGATATCAGATCAGTTGAAAAGACATCAATTGAATTTTGATATGAGCAAAGTGCCTGTCGGAATCACGAAAATGGCTATTACACTAACAGAGGATCGAGGAATCGGCTTTTCTCATGTGAAGAATCTGCAAGCAGAAATTCGAACAGGTGATGAGGTGCTATACCTAACACCAGTAAGCTTTACAAATGAAAAGGGTATTGTCGTAGTAGAGCTATACATAAGAAATAGTGAAACGAAAGCACGATCCATCTGGCGTGGCTTCGATTCTGGATTGGAAGGGCTATGCAAGCTTTATGGGGTGGAGGTTGAACCTGATGAACAGGATGTTTCTACACCTCCTGAAATGGTTTCTGAAAAACAAATTAATGAGCCTGCTCCAATGAACACAGCCGCTAAAGAGAAAGTCGCTGCACCTATTAGCTTAGAGAAAGTTCAAGGTAAAATTAGTCTAGACAAAGGTCATAAACCGATCATCATTGAAAAAACACCAGAGATTACGGCTACAGTATCTTGGGAGTCTGGCACCGATTATGATATTTACGCATTGGTCTATACGAAGTCAGGAAAACAAATAGATGTGGCCATGTTTGGCGCAAAAGGTGTTCCCGCTCTCAAAAGTTACGGTAACGGGGCTGTTGAGCATATGGGAGATGTCGGTAGAGATCGTGAATCAATGAAAACAGAAGTCATTAAACTAAGGTTAAATGATGATATCCTTGCGGTGGTACCCGTTGTTTACTCTGCTCAATCAAATGGAACAGGTTCTTTCTATAGATATAGAGTGTCTATGAGTATCGATAATCATCAAGGAACGTCTGTCACGATTCACGCGAAACATGCAAATGACAATGATCGAATTTATTCTTGTGTTCCAGGTATACTTCAAAACACAAATGATGGCGTGATCATCCGTCCACTAGAGCTTTACAGTAAACCAAACTCTGAGCGTAGACCGAAGTTAAAAATGAAATATTCAAATGAGATCGATGTTTTGATGGATAAAGGACCAATCAATGACTATAAGTAACGTGAACATGTGGCTAGACAGAGTATAATGAACTGTCTGGCTTTTTCTATATCCTACAATTAATAAACTCGTTTATCCGAATTAGCGGGTAAATTGGATAGAGAGTTCATTCCATTTTTTATGTCATTTAGCCTATTTTTCCGTTTTGAAGGTCACGGTAAAATAGACTTTATGATCAATAATGGAGGGAGTGGCTTAATCTGGGCAAGATACTTGATGCAAAAGCACTAACCAGTGCCATGGATACAAGGGCAAAACACTATCAGGAACTCCGTGAAGAAAT